>NZ_VFTH01000009.1:0-224181 GCF_006439375.1 Mesorhizobium sp. B4-1-1 | reverse complement strand
GCACCTTGAAAACCTACACCGAGACCCGTTTCGACTTCAACGACGGCGCAACGGAGGTCAATGCTCACTTTGCTTGGATTCAGCTTGGCGGCCTGCGGGTCGGCTTGGACGAATCGGCCTTTGATACGTTCGTCGGCTACGCCGGCAACGTCGTCAACGACACCATCGTTCCCTACGGCGGGTTCAAGACCGGTGTCGTTCAGTACTACTTCGACGCCGGCAACGGTTTCTCGGCGATGGCCTCTCTCGAAGAAGGTTCCGGCGGCGCCGACCAGGCCGCGCCAGGTGCTACTTATGGTTATGGTGTCGGCACGATCGACAGCTACGTTCCGCACATCGTCGGTGGCCTGAAGTATACGCAGGGTTGGGGCGGCATCAGCGGCGTCGTCGCATACAACAGCAACTGGGAAGAGTGGGCCGGCAAGGTTCGCTTGGACGTGAACGTCAACGAGGCCTTCTCGCTGTTCGTTATCGGCGGCTACGGCACGGACAAGAACTCCGACCGTAACTTCTACAAGCCGTGGGGCGGCAACTGGGCAGTGTGGGGCGGCGGCACCTACAAGTTCAACGAGAAGACCTCGTTCAACCTCCAGGTTTCGTATGACGAAGCCAAGGAATTCGGTCTTGCGGCGAACGTCGCCTACACGATCGTTCCCGGCTTCTCGGTCATCACCGAACTCGACTGGGCTCACAACGACTACAACAACCCGGGCGAATTCAACTGGACCAAGATGGAAGCCGGCAAGAAGAATGCCCTCGGCGGCTTCGTCCGCTTCCAGCGCGACTTCTAAGGGCTGGAACCCTACAGGTGAAATCCGGCCCGGGCGCTTCCACGCCCGGGCCGTTTTTGTTTCCGCGGTGGCGGCAATTCGAACGAAAGGATGGGGGTGAAACGGTAAGCTGATCGGGTCTGTTGGGCGATCTTGTGGGTTCCGCGCTGGCGGATGAGATCGTCGACAAGATTCGAAAACTCTTGAAAGGACACTCCCAAGCGGTTAGGGCTGGTCCCTTAACCACAGGGGGTGTGGCTAAAATGTCGAACGAAGCGATTCAAGAGGGTGAGCCCTCTGGTCATTTTGCGGTATTTTCTTCTCAGAATTCGAACTTTCGATACACCTACAACAAGATCCGAGAAGTAAAGTCGTATAGGATCGGAGAGCTTTTCGTAGCTTATCGAGATATACTCTGGGATGATGGGCGGCATAAATACAATGTCAGCTCTTTCATCGGTGAAATAGACGAGATCCTTCTGGGAGAGCGTTTCAGCACCTTTGACCAGAACACCCTGGACAATCTTATCGGTACATTGCGCCAGCGCGGCAACAGCAACGCAACCATCAACCGCAAGATGGCTGCCCTCAGCAAATTGCTGCGTAAGGCGCATAAGATGGGAGATATCCACAGCCTGCCCGAGTTCCGCCGCCAGAAGGAGCGGGCGGGACGGATTCGTTTCCTCGAAAGGGACGAAGAAGCAAGGCTGTTTGCGGCGATCAGGAGCCGCAGCGAAGATGCCTACAGGCTTTCCGTCTTCCTGGTCGATACCGGCTGCCGCCTCGGCGAGGCGCTCGGCCTGATATGGAACGACATCCAGGAACATCGCGTCTCCTTCTGGATCACCAAATCCGGCCGCAGTCGCACCATTCCGATGACCGAGCGCGTCAAGGAAGTCATCAAGCTGCCGCCGAACACGGAAGGACGCCGGCCGAAAGGCCCGTTCACCAAGCTCACCCAGGCGCAGTACCGCGCAATCTGGAACGAGGCGAAGACCGAAGTCGGTCTCGGCGCCGACGAACAGGTGGTGCCGCACATCCTGCGTCACACTTGCGCTTCACGTCTGGTCCAGGGCGGTATCGACATAAGGCGCGTCCAGATGTGGCTGGGCCATCAGACCTTGTCGATGACAATGCGCTACGCGCATCTGGCCACCAACGATCTCGATGGCTGTGTGGTCGTTCTCGAGAAGCCACGCGGCGACGAGGCGTCGTCTCGCTCGGCCGAAGCCTCCGTGTTCGCGTCGCCCCTCACGACGCCGACCTCTGCCCCGCCGTCTCGGAAAGCGAAAGGGCCGGAATCGGCCAAGGCGCCCCGCAAGCGCTCGAAAGGCGAATAGACGGGCGGATCGCTCCCGCCGGCATGCGCAAATCTATATTTGGATGGTAAGCCCGGGGCTGACATAGTCTCGGGCTTTATTTCATTTCTACTCGATATTCGGCCCGATCGAGGAATGCGGCAATCTTTCCAGGCAAGTCGCCGGTTTCGAGGAAGGGCGCGTGGCCCTGGCCTTCGACGGTGGTCTGTTCCATGCCGGGGTGCCGCTCCTGCATCGCTTGAAGCGTCGCCGTGGAAAGCAGTTTCGAGTTTGCGCCGCGAATCGCGAGCAGTGGAATGGCGGCGAGCGCGTCGAACTGCGGCCACAAATCCGGCAGCGGCTTGCCGAAGTCGACGCCGGCCAGCGTGTCGACAAGGGCCGGATCGAAATCCGGCACCCAGCCGGCATCCGTTTCGCGGCAGATCGCGCCCACCATGCGTGCCCAGTCGGCGTCGGTCAGGTTGGGGAAGTCGGCGCCGTGCACGCGCCGCTGGGCATCCACCGCCTCGGCGAAGGTCTTCGGTTTCGGCGCGCGGTCGAGATAGGAGCGGATATGGGCGAGGCCCTCCACCTCGATCACCGGGCCGATGTCGTTCAGGACGACGGCCCTTAGTAAGGCCGGCTTCAATGCGCCGAGCACATGGATGATCAGGCCGCCGCGCGAAGTGCCGACGAAGGCGGCTTGTTCGATGCCGAGCGCAGACAGCCCGGCAAGCACGTCGCCGGCTTCGACCCCGACATTATAATGGCCGATATCGGGATCGTGGTCGGATTGCCCGCGGCCGCGGTAGTCGAAGGCAATGACTTTCCGGGGGCTCTCCGTTCTCTTGGAAAGATGGATCGCGAGTTCATGAAAGTCGCGCGCATTGCGGGTGAGGCCGGGCAGGCAGACTGCCGGGCAGCCCTTGGCATTCGGTTCGCCATAGATCCGGGCATGAAGTTTCAGGCCGTCGGGCGAGGGATAGAAGAAGTCGGAGAAACCTTCGTCGCTCGCCATCGCAATACCGCTCCTCGCTGGGTAATCGACAGCTACAGGCGAGGGCGGGGATCGTCAAATGGCGAGTTCTTTCCTTCTCCCACAAGGGAGAAGGGAAAGTCTTCAGCTGCGCCCGTTCACGAGGTCGCCCACGATGTCGTATTTCCCTGAAATACGCATCTTATAGACCTCATAATTCTCCATCACGCGCTGCACGTAACTTCTTGTTTCCGTGTAGGGAATCCGCTCGATCCAATCGACGACCGCGTCGACGTCCTTGCCGCGCGGATCGCCGTATTTCGCCACCCATTGGGCGGCGCGATTGGGGCCGGCATTGTAGCCGGCGAAGGTCAGCACGTAGGAGCCGCCGAAGCGGTCCAACTGCTCGCCAAGGAAGGCCGAGCCCAGCGTCGCGTTGTAGCCGGCATCCGTCGTCAGCCGCGCCTGCGAAAAGGTCATGCCGGCCTTCTTCGCCAACTGCTTGGCGGTGCCCGGCATCAGCTGCAGCAGGCCGCGTGCGCCGGCGCTGGAAACGGCGCCGATATTGAACTCGCTTTCCTGGCGGGCGATGGCGTAGGCGAGCGCCTTGCCGGACCCCGAAATGTTGGCCGAATCGGGAATGACACCCAGCGGATGCGAAAGCGCGCCGACATCAATGCCGCGCTGCCCGGCGATCTTGCCGACCTTCAGCGCCATGAAATGGTTGCCCTGCTTTTCGGCCAGCATCGCAAGCAGCGCCAGTTCGCCCGGGCTGGTCAGTTGCCCGGCAAGGTCGCGGTAGAGCGTTTCGGCATAGCGGTCGTAGCCTGCTTCCTGCAGCCGCTTGATCGCGCCGACTGCTTCTCGGTTGTCAAAGCTCTGACGATCGGCGGCACTCGGTTTCGGATAGCCGATGTTGAGCGTTCTCAAGCCCACGCGCTCGCCCGCGAGCTGTCCGTAGAAGGTCGTGCCGTAGCCGGCCGCACGCGTGAAGTAATCCTTGGCGTTGCCTGGGCCGCCGACTTCCGCCGCGCGGCCGAGCCAGTAATAGGCGCGCGACAGCGACACCGGTCCCTGGGCGAATTCGGTGATGCGCGTGAAATGCCCGGCGGCGGTCGCCGGATCGTTGAGGCCGCGCAATGCATACCAGCCGGCATGGAATTCGGCTTCGGCGGCGTTCAGCGGGCTCTCGGCGGCGTGCATGGAGACGATCTTGTAGGCGGTCTTCATGTCGCCCTGGTCGACCAGCTCACGCGACAGCACGCGGCGTTCGACCCACCAGGCATCGGGGTCGACCAGCGAATCGCGATCGGTCGGCGCCTTCACGACGATTGCCGCGGCATCGGCGAATTTCTGCTGCTTGCGCAGATATTCCGCCTCGGCGAAGAAATAGCCGGCGGAGCGCTGCGCGGCGGGCACCGCCTTCAACAGCTTGGCGGCGTTCTTGTCGCCCTTGTCGGCAGCCGCCCAGGCATCCGCCAGGGGCTGTGCGCCAGCGAGGCCGGCGACCCTCAGCGCCGAGGACGGCCGGTCGGCATAGAACATGCGCTCCATGCGGTAGCGATGGTCGGCCGCCGGGATCAGCGCGCCGAACTCCTTGATGACGGTCGCCTCGTCCTTTGCTTCCAGCTTCTCGGTGCGCCAGAACGGCACCAGCACCGCGCGCGCCGCCGCCTGGTTGCCCAGCGCCATCTGCGAGCGGGCAAGGATGATCACACCCTCGGGCGTCAGCGGCTGGCTGCGGCCGAAGGCCTGCACCACCACTTGCGGCGGCGGGTTCTCGCGATAGAGCGCGCGCTCGCTGTTCTTGCGCAACGCGATCGTGCCGGGCCATCCCGGCAGCATCTTGGCCGCGTCGGCGATCTCGCCACTCGGCACCTGATCGCCGCCGTAAAGCGCGATCGCCCAGGCAAGGATGTGCCGGTCGAGCGAGGTGGCGGGCAGCGTGTCGCGCGCATTGCGCGCGCCGGCGATGTTGTTGGCGGCGAGTGCATCGAGCCCGCTCTTCAGTTGCGCTATGTCGGGGGCGGTCGACATCTGGCCCGGCGCCTGCGGCGGGTCGGGCGCCGGAATCGAGGCTGTCGCGCGCACATCGACGCTGCCGCCGATCGCCACGGTGGGCATCAGCGCGACGATCGCGCCCAAAAGCGCGAAAAGATGGGGCCGCTTCGTCGGCATTTTACGATCCTAGCACATCGTCAGCAGGCGCGGGCATTTGAGAACCCGATGCGAAGCCTAAACTTAGGTCGTGAAAGGCTCGTAAACAAAAGGTTATCGAGGCCGTTCGAATTGCACCCGCTGGCACTATTCCCATGCTTGCTGCTGAACCATGTCGAGACTATGGTGCGCGGCTCCGCTTTCGGCTAGAAGGCGCGCAACCAACCGATCTAATGAACACCGATGCATGTCGCCCAAAAGTGGGAACCGGTTTTGGGACGACGACATGCATAAATCGACAACGTTCCAAGGAGTTTGGACGACATGCTGAGAGGCTCGCTGACTGCGCTCGTGACACCGTTCGAAAAGATCGGGCGCTTCGACGAGAAAGCCTTTCGCTCATTTGTGGAATGGCAGATCGCCGAAGGCACCAAGGGTCTGGTTCCTGTCGGCACCACCGGCGAGTCGCCGACGCTGTCGCATGAGGAGCACCGTCAGGTCGTCAAGGTCTGCATCGAGGTGGCCAAGGGCAGGGTGCCCGTCGTGGCCGGCGCGGGCTCCAACAACACTGAGGAAGCGGTCGGACTGGTGCAATATGCCGAAAAGGCCGGCGCCGATGCCGCCCTTGTCGTCACGCCCTATTACAACAAGCCCACGCAGCGCGGACTCTATGAGCATTTCGCCGCTGTCGCCAAGGCGACCAGGCTGCCGATCATCATCTACAATATCCCGCCGCGTTCGGTGATCGACATGACGCCGGAGACGATGGGCAGGCTGCGCCACGACTTCAAGAACATTGCCGGCGTCAAGGACGCGACCGGCAAGGTCGAGCGTGTCTCCGAGCAGCGCATGACCTGCGGCAAGGATTTCATCCAGCTTTCCGGCGAGGATGCCTCCGCGCTCGGCTTCAACGCGCATGGCGGTGTCGGCTGTATTTCGGTCACCTCGAATGTCGCGCCGCGCCTTTGCTCCGAGTTCCAGGAAGCGACGCTTTCCGGCGACAGCGCCAAGGCGCTCGACCTGCAGGATCGCCTGCTGCCGCTTCACAAGGCGATCTTCATTGAGCCTGGTGTCTCGGGGTCGAAATACGCGTTGTCGAAGCTGGGCAAGCTCGAGAATGTGGTGCGTTCGCCGCTGGTGACGGTCGAGGCTTCGACCGCGGAAAAGATCGACGCGGCGCTCAAGCATGCCGGCTTGATTAATTAGGAATGAGGCGCCACCTCTCCGCATTATGAATCAAGTCAAGAAAGCCGACCCCAACAACAGGACGGTCGCCGAAAACCGCAAGGCGCGCTTTTCCTATGAGGTTCTCGACACCATCGAGACCGGCTTGGTGCTGACCGGCACCGAGGTCAAGTCGCTGCGCCAGGGCCAGGCCAACATCCAGGAGAGCTATGCCTCGGCCGAAGGCGGCGAGATCTGGCTGATCAACTCCTATCTGCCGGAATATCTGCAGGCCAACCGCTTCAACCACGAGCCGCGCCGCCGCCGCAAACTGCTGGTCTCGAAGCGCGAGATGGCCAAGCTCTCGCAAAGCGTCGAGCGCGAAGGCATGACGCTGGTGCCGCTGAAAATCTATTTCAACGACCGCGGCCGCGCCAAGCTGCTGCTTGCCATTGCGCGAGGCAAGAAGCTGCACGACAAGCGCGAGACCGAAAAGCAGCGCGACTGGTCGCGCGAAAAGGGCCGGCTGCTGAAAGAACGCGGCTAAAGCAATTCCACGAAAGTGCGTAGCGGTTTTCCGTTCGGAATTGCGTCAAAACAAAGGAGCTTTCGCCGCCGGCGGAAACAGGCCGCCTGAAAAAAGCCACCGGCCGGCTCTCTGGTCCGGCGCGCACGCGCCTTTTGCGACAAGGGGGATGGTCTTGGGGAAGCGGATTGTTTTCTGGGGCCTTGCCGGCGTGGTTGTCGCCTGTGCTGTCGCGGCAGGCGCCTATTTCTGGTTCCGTGGCTTTTCGCCCGACCGCGCGGAGTTCCCGATCCGCGGCATCGACGTCTCCCACCATCAGGGAAAGATCGACTGGCAACGCGTCGCGGCAGACGATGTCGCCTTCGCGATCATAAAGGCAACCGAAGGCGGCACCCATGTCGATACCCAATTCGCAACCAACTTGCGCGAAGCCCGCGCGGCCGGCCTGGCGGTCGGCGCCTATCATTTCTTCACCTTCTGCCGCCCCGGCGCCGATCAGGCGAGGAACTTCATTGCGGTGGTGCCGCGGGGCGAGCCGCTTCTGCCACCGGTGGTCGACATCGAGTTCGGCGGCAATTGCCCGCAGCGTCCGTCTCCCGAACAGTTGAACGCCGAGCTCGCCGCCTTCCTCGGTCCGGTCGAGACAGCGTTCGGCAAGCAGGCGGTTTTCTATCTGACCGACGAGGCGGCGGACGCCTATTCCGGCAGCATCCTCAGCCGCCAGCGCTGGCTGCGGTCACTGGCGATCAGGCCGCGCGAGAACGACTGGATCTACTGGCAGTATCACAACATGGGCCGCGTCGACGGCATCGAAGGCGATGTCGATCTCAACGTTTTGAAGGGCAGCCGCGAGACGCTGGCCGCTTTATCCGCGCCCTGAATCTAGGTCTTCAGGAACGCCGCAATCTCCTTGAACACATTGACGAACATCTCCTGCGTCAACACGCCCGTATTGGTGTTGTAGCGCGAGCAGTGATAGCTGGAAAACAGCGCGATACCGCCGGCCTGCTGCCGGCCGCCGTGGCGGAACGGAATGGCCGCCACGCGCTCGCCCAATGCCCGCACCGTCGACTGATGCGCGATCGAGCCCAGCGTCAGTATGGCGCTGAGATTGGGAAAGCGCGCGATGGTCGGCTTGAGAAAGGTCCGGCAGGTGGCGATCTCGGCGCCCACCGGCTTGTTCTCCGGCGGCACGCAGCGCACCGCATTGGTGATGGCCGTGCCGACAAGCTCGAGCCCGTCATCCGGCCGCGCCTTGAACTCGCCGCGCGCCAGGCCATGCGCGATCATCGTGCCGTAGAGCAGGTCGCCGGCGTAGTCGCCAGTGAAGGGGCGTCCCGTGCGGTTGGCGCCGCGCAGGCCGGGCGCCAGCCCGACGATCAGCAGCCTGACGGAACCTTCGCCTTCCGGGGGCAGGAAGGTCGGCACCGGCGCGTTGAACCAGCCGGGCTCGCGCTCGCGCCAAGCCGCGATGAAATCGTGCAGCCGCGGACAGAGCGGGCAGTCATGGCCGGGTTCGGGGGAGGGCGCGGCGATCAAGGCCGCCGCTCGTCAATAATCGTCCTCGTCGACCTCGGCGGGTTCCGGCCGGCGCGCGGGCCGCTCGGACGGGTCGCGGCCGACTTCGCTCTTCAACGACATCAGGTCGATGAAATGATCGGCCTGGCGGCGCAGGTCGTCGGAGATCATCGGCGGCTGGGAAGCCATGGTCGAGATGATCGACACCTTGCGGCCGCGCCGCTGCAGCGCTTCGACCAGCGTGCGGAAGTCGCCGTCGCCGGAGAAGATCACATAGTGATCGACGACATCGGCGAGCTCCAGCGCATCGACAGTCAGCTCGATGTCCATGTTGCCCTTGATCTTGCGGCGGCCGGTCGAGTCGGTGAATTCCTTGGCGGGCTTCGTCACCACCTTGAAGCCGTTATAGTCTAGCCAGTCGATCAGCGGCCGGATCGATGAATATTCCTGATCCTCGACCAGCGCGGTGTAATAGTAAGCGCGCAGCAGGTAGCCGCGCTTCTGGAAGCTCGACAGGAGCTTGCGGTAGTCGATGTCGAAGCCCAGCGCCCGGGACGTGGCATAGAGATTGGCGCCGTCGATGAAAAGAGCGATCTTTTCACGGGGATCGAACATTGAAAAACATTCCTTTCGAAAATTTCTGTCGTCTAAAAGCGTTTGACGAATAGGTCCGACAAATGGGCCTCGGTACCGTCACATCCGAGATAACGCGCAATTTGTGGATATCCAAGGGCAGGCCCCTGCATTGCAAGCAATTGTGATCGCCACTATGTAGGCAGCTTCATGGCGTAGCGCGGTGATGAGCCAGGCAACGGCCGGCAAAGCTGACGTCGACGCCATGAAGCTTGTATTTCGGCCGCGCCCGCGTTATGGAGCGCGTCAGCTTTCCATCAAATCCATCGCATGAAAGGGGCAGTCCATGGCCCGCGTAACCGTTGAAGATTGCATCGACAAGGTCGACAACCGTTTTGAACTCGTGCTGCTTGCCGGCCACCGCGCCCGCCAGATCAGCCAGGGCGCGCAGATCACCGTTCCGCGCGACAATGACAAGAACCCGGTCATCGCGCTGCGCGAGATCGCCGACGAGACGCTGTCGCCCGACGACCTCAAGGAAGACCTGATCCACTCGCTGCAGAAGCATGTCGAGGTCGACGAGCCGGAAGCCGAGGGCGAGGCGATCACCGACGAGACCGGCGCGACCGTCGCTGCTGCCGGCACCGACGACGCTGAGGAGAACGTTACGTTCGACCGCATGAGCGAGGAAGACTTGCTCGCCGGCATCGAAGGTCTGGTGCCGCCCGAAAAGAGCGACGACTACTAAGAGCTTTTGTCCGGGTTGGATCAACCATCCAGGACTTCCGTATCTTAAGTTTCGTGGCTATCTATGAGGTGCGTCGCACGCCAGTGCGGCGCATCAATCATTTCAGCACCGCGAGATCCCGCCCATGATGCGTCAGTATGAGCTTGTCGAGCGCGTCCAGCGCTACAAGCCTGACGTCAACGAGGCGCTGCTCAACAAGGCTTATGTCTATGCCATGCAGAAGCATGGCCACCAGAAGCGCGCCTCGGGCGATCCCTATTTCTCGCATCCGCTCGAAGTCGCCGCCATCCTCACCGACATGCATATGGACGAGGCGACGATCGCCGTTGCCTTGCTGCACGACACGATCGAGGACACGACGGCGACAAGAGCCGAGATCGACGAGTTGTTCGGTCCGGAAATGGGCAAGCTGGTCGAAGGCCTCACCAAGCTGAAGAAGCTCGACCTGGTCTCGAAGAAGGCCGAGCAGGCGGAGAATTTGCGCAAGCTCCTGCTCGCGATCTCCGAGGATATTCGCGTTCTTCTGGTCAAGCTCGCCGACCGCCTGCACAACATGCGCACGCTCGACCATATGCCCGAGTCCAAACGCCTGCGCATCGCCGAGGAGACGATGGACATCTATGCGCCCTTGGCCGGGCGCATGGGCATGCAGGGCATGCGCGAGGAACTGGAAGAAATCGCCTTCCGCTACATCAATCCGGAGGCTTATCGCGCCGTCACCGCAAGGCTCGCCGAGATTTTCGAGCGCAACAAGGGCGTCCTGCAGGAGATCGAGACGGCGCTTTCCGGCCTGTTCGAGAAGCGCGCCATCAAGGCGAGCGTGAAGAGCCGGCAGAAGAAGCCATGGTCGGTGTTCCGCAAGATGGAGGCCAAGGCGCTATCCTTCGAGCAACTCTCCGACATTTTCGGTTTTCGCGTCGTGGTCGATTCCGTCGATGACTGCTACCGCGCGCTTGGCGCCATCCATACCACCTGGTCGATGGTGCCCGGCCGCTTCAAGGACTACATCTCGACGCCGAAGCAGAACGACTACCGTTCCATCCACACCACCATCGTCGGCCCGTCGCGCCAGCGCGTCGAACTGCAGATCCGCACCAAGGAGATGAACAAGATCGCCGAATACGGCGTCGCCGCCCATTCGATCTACAAGGACACAGGCGGCAAGGTGAACGGCGCGGCGCATGCGATCTCCAGGGAGACCAACGCCTATGCCTGGCTGCGGCGCACCATCGAGCAACTGGCCGAGGGCGACAATCCAGAGGATTTCCTCGAGAACACCAAGCTGGAGCTGTTCCAGGACCAGGTGTTCTGCTTCACCCCCAAGGGCATGCTGATCGCGCTGCCGCGCGGCGCGACCCCGATAGACTTCGCTTATGCCGTCCACACCGACGTCGGCGATACCTGCGTCGGCGCCAAGGTCAATGGCCGCATCATGCCGTTGATGACTGAACTGAAGAATGGCGACGAGGTCGAGATCATCCGCTCCAAGGCGCAAGTGCCGCCCGCAGCCTGGGAATCGGTCGTGGTCACCGGCAAGGCGCGGGCCGCCATCCGCCGCGCCACCAAGAATGCGATACGCAAGCAATATTCCGGCCTCGGCGTCCGCATCCTCGAGCGCGCCTTCGAGCGCGCCGGCAAGACCTTCACCAAGGAGAGCCTGAAGCCGGTTCTGCACCGGCTGGCGCGCAAGGACATCGAGGACGTGCTGGCCTCGGTCGGCCGCGGCGAGCTGAGCTCCACCGATGTCATGAAAGCGGTCTTCCCCGACTATAAGGACGAGCGCGTCACCGTCGCGCCGCCCAAGCAGCGCGAGGAAGGCTGGTCGAAGATACGCAACGCTGCCGGCATGCTGTTCCAGATGCCCGGCACTCGCGCCGCGCGAAAGGACAAGGACCAGCAACGCGACGGCGCGGTGCCGATCCGTGGCGTGCGCGGTGACCTGCCGGTGCGCTTCGCCCCGGAAGGGGCGGTGCCCGGCGACCGCATCGTCGGCATCATCCAGCCCGGAACCGGCATTACCATCTATCCGATCCAGTCGCCGGCGCTGCAGGCCTTCGACGACCAGCCCGAGCGCTGGATCGACGTGCGCTGGGACATCGACGAACGCACCAAGGAACGTTTCCCGGCGCGCATTTCGGTCACTGCCATCAATGCGCCGGGTTCGCTGGCCGACATCGCCCAGGTGGTGGCGTCCAACGACGCCAATATCCACACGCTGTCGATGATACGCACGGCGCCCGATTTCACCGAGATGCTGATCGATCTCGAGGTCTGGGACCTCAAGCATCTCAACCGGCTGCTGTCGCAGTTGAAGGACAATTCGAGCGTCAGCGATGCGCGGCGCGTTAACGGCTAAATGACTGGACCCTGACCGCGAAAAGTGGAACGGGTCAGGGATTGAATGGGGGATAAAAATGAACACCGACGAAGTGCTGGGCATTTTCCGTGAGGCCGGCGCCGTTCTCGAAGGTCATTTCATCCTGACGTCCGGCCTGCGCAGTCCGGTCTTTCTGCAAAAGGCGCGGGTCTTCATGCATGCCGACAAGACCGAGCGCCTGTGCAAGGCGCTGGCCGAGAAAATCCGGAAAGCGGTGCCGGGCAGGATCGACTATGTCGTCGGCCCGGCGATCGGCGGCCTGATCCCGGCCTATGAGACCTCCCGTCATCTCGGCGCGCCGGCGATTTGGGTCGAGCGGGAAGGGGGCGAATTCAGGCTCCGCCGCTTCGAGATTGCCGAAGGCTCGCGCGTCGTCATCGTCGAGGACATCGTCACCACGGGCCTGTCGATCCGCGAGACCATCGATTGCCTGCGCGAGATCGGCGCGGAAGTGGTGGCGGCCGCCTGCATCATCGACCGCTCGGCCGGTAAGACCGATGTCGGCGTGCCGCTGATCGCGCTTGCCGAATATGAGGTGCCGGCCTATCCCGCCGACCGCCTGCCGCCGGAACTCGCCGCCATTCCCGCCGTTAAGCCGGGAAGCCGCAACATCTGACATCGCAATGTATGAAAACAAGCACTTGGGCGCATCGCTTGAATCTCCTTCCCGGAGATGCGCGCCGAGGCGGCGATGATCGCCGGCATCGACCATTTCGTGCTGACGGTTCGCTCGGTGGAGGCGACCTGCGAATTCTACGAGCGTGTGCTCGGCATGCGGCGCCTGGATGAACCGAACCGGCCGACCGCGCTTCTGTTCGGCGTGCAGAAGATCAACCTGCATGAGGTCGGCCGTACTTTCGAGCCGAAGGCCAAGACGCCGACGCCCGGTTCCGGCGATTTCTGCCTCGTGGCGGCAGTGCCGCTTGCCGAAGTCCAGGCTAGCCTCGAAGCCAATGGCGTGGCGATCGAAGTCGGTCCGGTCTTACGAACCGGCGCGCGCGGCCCGATGATGTCGGTCTATTTCCGCGATCCCGACGATAATCTGGTCGAGGTCAGCGAATACCGGCTCGACTGAGATCGAGCAGCATGGCGCAGCGCTGGCCCAAAGCCATGCCGTGATCGGCCTCGTCGCTGAGCAGATCGGCCAGCCGTCTGTCGACCTCGGCGCCTTCCAGGATGCGAAATCCGCACCGCTGATAGAAGGGTGCGTTCCAGGCGACGTCGCGAAACGTGGTCAGCGTCACCCCTGCCAGGCCGCGCTGCCTGGCGTCCCCAAGCGCCCGTTCAAGCAAAGCCCGGCCGATGCCCGAACCCTGCCGGTCGAGGCGAACGTCCAACTCCCAGATATGCAGCGTATCGCCCTCCATCCCGGCGCTCAGGAACCCGACCGGCCGGTCCTGATCGTCGGCGGCAACCCAGCATGCGCCACCGGCGATCAGCGCGCGGTGCCGCTCCGGGCTGACATTGTCTCCGTCGGCGAGCCACGCCAGGTCCGGAATGGCGCGGAACGCTTCCCCGGCCGATTGTTCGATAGGCGGCAATGCTTCGGTGTCCTCGGCCCGCGCCGGTCGAATGGTGATCATCGGCTCCGCATCCTGGTTCTTCTCCTCAGTTTCGCCAGAATGAAGCCGTTGTTACAGCCTGCGGCAGACCATCGCGGCGGCGTTTCGTTGTTACGCGGCCTGGCCGTCGCTATATCAAAGACTTGTTGCCTTTCTGCGCCATCGAAGCGCAAGATATGTGTGGCGCGTCCCGGTGGGCAGGGGCAGCGCGTGTTGGACCGGGAACTGGAACAGAGTGCTTTTTCGACGCCGAGAGCCTGATGGCCTCCTGGAGCGGGTGCGTACTTATCTTTGGCCGCGCCGCTCGTTCTCGCGTTCCGTGCAATATTTCTCCAAACGCATCCTGCGGCTGAAGGCGACGCCGCATTCCGTCGCCGCCGGCGTCGCCGCGGGCGTTTTCGCTTCCTTCTTCCCGCTTGGCTTCCACTTCATCGTCGCTGCCGTTTTGTGCTGGATCATCGCCGGCAATCTGGTCGCGGCGGCGCTCGGCGCCGTGTTCTTCGGCAATCCGTTGACGTTCCCGCTTTTGTGGGGCGCGTCCTGGGAAACCGGCAAACTGCTCCTGCATGAGCACCTGCCGAAGCACGGCCCGCCCGAGCATTTGGGCGAAATGATGCACAAGCTCTCCTTCGCGAAGCTCTGGCACCCCGTTCTGGAGCCGATGCTCGTTGGCGCGGTGCCGCTTGGCCTCGTCTTCGGGCTCGTGTTCTACGCCATCACGCGCTGGGGCATGACCGTGTTTCGCGAGCAGCGCAGGAAGCGCATGGTCGAGCGCGCCGAGAAGAAAGCGCGGCAGGGCGGGCGGGAAGTGCCGGCGGAATGATCATCGGCATCGGCAGCGACCTGATCGACATCAGACGCATCGAAAAATCGCTGGAGCGGCACGGCGGGCGCTTCATCCAGCGCATCTATACCGAGGTCGAACAAGCCAAGTCGGAAAAGCGCGCCGCCCGCGCTGCCTCCTATGCCAAGCGCTTCGCCGCCAAGGAGGCCTGCGCCAAGGCGTTGGGCACCGGCATGGCCGAGGGCGTGTTCTGGCGCGACATGGGCGTGGTCAATCTGCCGAGCGGCGCGCCGACCATGGCGCTGACCGGCGGCGCCGCGGCCAGGCTGGAGAAAATCCTGCCGAAAGGCCACTGTGCGCTGATCCATCTCACCATCACCGATGATTTCCCGCTTGCTCAAGCCTTTGTGATCATCGAGGCAGTGCCCGCCGAACAAGCGCCACATTGATTCCATTTGACCACGAGCGGCATGACGTTGCTCAGCGCCCGCCGAGACTCTATACCAACATCGCACAATCGAGGACGACATGAGCGTGGCTGAAAAATCGCAGAAGAAATCCGGCGGGCTTGGTGAAACCTTCTCCGTCATCATCCAGGCTCTGCTGCTCGCGCTCGTCATCCGCACGCTGCTCTTCCAGCCTTTCTCCATTCCGTCGGGCTCGATGCGCCCGACGCTCCTCGAAGGCGACTATCTCTTCGTCACCAAATGGTCCTATGGCTACTCGCGGTACTCGTTGCCCTTCGGTCCCGATCTCTTCTCGGGCCGCATCTGGGGCTCCGAGCCCAAGCGCGGCGACGTGGTGGTGTTCAAGTTCCCGCCGGATCCGTCGGTCGACTACATCAAGCGCGTCGTCGGCCTGCCCGGCGACAAGATTCAGGTGAAGGATGGCCAGCTTTTCATCAATGATGTCGGCGTGCCGCGCGTAAAGACCGGCCAGATCGACAATCCCGATGTCACCGAGGAAAACCGGCCGATCGACGTCTACCGTGAAACGCTGCCGAACGGCGTCAGCTACGACACGCTCGACATCAATTCCGATTCGATCGGCGACAACACGCGCGAATTCGTCGTGCCGGCCGGGCACTATTTCATGATGGGCGACAATCGCGACAATTCCTCCGACAGTCGCTTCGCCGTAGGCTATGTGCCGGCCGAGAACCTTGTCGGCCGCGCCAACGTCATCTTCTTCTCGATCGCCGGCAAGGCGAGCCCGCTCGAGATCTGGAAGTGGCCGTCGCTGATGCGCGCCGGGCGCCTGTTCCATTTCGTCCACTAGAGCGATGGCGGCCAGCAAGCGTTTGACCGCCGATGCCCTTGCCGAAGCGCTTGTCGAGCGCACCGGCCATGTCTTCGCCGACCGCCAGCGCCTGCAGCGGGCGCTGACCCATGCCAGCGCCCGGTCGACCCATGCCGGCGTCGACTACGAGCGTTTCGAATTCCTGGGTGACCGCGTTCTCGGCCTCGTCGTGGCCGACATGCTGCTCGCGGCCTTTCCCGATGCCGCCGAGGGCGAGTTGTCGCTGCGCCTCAACGCGCTGGTCAATGCCGAGGCGCTGTCGGAAATCTCCGAACAGATTGGCCTGCCGGAACTCGTGCGCGCCGGTTCCGATGTGCGCAATCTCGAGGGACGCAAGCGCACCAATCTGCGCGCCGATGCGCTGGAATCGCTGATAGCCGTGCTCTACCTCGACGGCGGCATCGAGGCTGCCCGCGCGTTCATCCACCGCTACTGGCGGCCACGCTCGCAAGCGACAGGGGCCGCGCGGCGCGACGCCAAGACCGAATTGCAGGAGTGGGCGCACCAGGCGGCCACCGGCGCCGTGCCGGCCTACCGCGTCGACAGCCGCGAGGGACCGGACCACGACCCACTGTTCACGGTCAGCGTCAAGGTCGGCTCTTTCGCTCCCGCGACCGGCATCGGCCGCTCCAAACGCGAGGCCGAGCAGGCCGCGGCGGCTACTCTTTTGCTGCGCGAAGGCGTATGGAGCGCGGCATGACGGAAATTGAAACCCCCGAGGCCCCCGCGACGCACTCCGGATTCGTCGCGCTGATCGGCGCGCCCAATGCCGGCAAGTCGACGCTGGTCAACCAACTGGTCGGCGCCAAGGTGTCGATCGTCACCCACAAGGTGCAGACCACCCGCGCCATCGTGCGCGGCATTGCCACGCATGACAACGCGCAAATCGTCTTCGTCGACACGCCGGGCATCTTCAAGCCGAAGCGGCGGCTGGACACGGCGATGGTGACCACCGCCTGGGGCGGCGCCAAGGATGCCGATATCGTAGTGCTGCTGATCGACGCCGAGCGCGGCATCAAGGGCGATGCCGATGCCATCCTCGACCGGCTGAAGGACGTCCGGCAGCCGATGCTGCTCGTCCTCAACAAGGTCGATCGCGTCAAGCCGGAGACGCTTCTCGCCTTGGCCGCGACCGCGAACGACCGCGTTCCGTTCAAGCGCACTTTCATGGTCTCCGCGCTGACCGGCTCCGGCTGCAAGGACCTGCTCGACTATCTCGCCGAGACGCTTCCCTTGGGGCCCTGGTACTATCCGGAAGACCAGATCTCCGACCTGCCGATGCGCCAGCTCGCGGCCGAGATCACTCGCGAAAAACTTTATCTGAGGCTCCACCAGGAGCTGCCCTATTCCTCGCATATCGAAACCGAGAAATGGGAAGAGAAGAAGGACGGCTCGGTGCGCATCGAGCAGGTCATCTATGTCGAGCGCGACAGCCAGAAGAAGATCGTGCTCGGCCACAAGGGCGAGACGATCCGCGCCATCGGGCAAGCCGCGCGGATGGAGATCGCTGGCATTCTGGAGCAGAAAGTGCACCTCTTCCTGTTCGTGAAGGTGCGCGAGAATTGGGGCGACGACCCAGAGCGCTACCGCGAGATGGGGTTGGAATTTCCCCATTGATGCTTGTCGCTGAAAGCGCTTGCCGTTCAAGGGACCTTGCGTGACTGCCGCTCACTACAGGCCTTTGGCTGTGAAAGCTTCGGCGAAGGTCGCCAGTGGTATCACGAGGGTCAACGGGGCACCCGTGAGCGACTCAGCGCCATACCCGCGATACCAGTTGGCCGCGCGCTCACTCTTGGCGTCGATAATAAGCAGCAAGCCGCCGCTCTCGGTGGCGACGCGGAGACAGCGTAAAGCGGCTGCGGCTAGAAGCTGACCACCGAGGCCGTGCCCCGCCACCGTCAAGTCGGTGGCAAGGCGCGCGAGCTTGAACCCAGACACTTCATGCCTGGCAAGGCCTTTTATCATGGTTGTGGGCACCAACTCGTGGGCCACGGCCGAGGGCGCGATCGTATAGAAGCCAAGGATACGGTTTCGGGCGGCGGAGGAATCGACGGCGCAAAATGTTTTCGACGCATTTTGCTCATGGCTCTGCCTGGCGAAGCGCCGCAGAAAATCATTCATCTGCACGTCACCGCAATCGAAGGACGCGCGATCATGCGATTTTGCGATCGGCTCCTCTTGCCAGGCAGGCAACGTCATATCGTGTCGGGGAGAGCCGCGATGGCGGCGCGCAGTTTTGCATTGGGCTTCGGAGGATGCTCAAGCAGATCGAGAATGCGCCTGAAGTCTCGTTCCGAGACCTCGATCTTCTCGACCGCCTTGATTACGGCCTCCGCCTCGGGCAGCACCTTGTCGAGGATGAAGTCGGTCATGTCCTTGTTCGACAGCGCCGCCGCGCGCGCTATCATCGCCTTTTGCGCCGGCCGTATACGGATGTTGAAGCGCTCGGATTTTTCACTGGCTGGTTTGGGCATTTCAGTTTTCCTTCGTATCGAATATAACGTACGCACATCATGCGTACAATCTTTCCCTCTCTTGATTTCGCCGCGCAACAGGTGAAAAGCTCGTCTCATGGAATGGCGCGACGAGGGAATCGTTCTCGGCACTCGCAAGCATGGCGAAACCAGCGCCATCCTCGAGGTGATGACGCGCGCGCATGGCCGCCATCTCGGCCTGGTGCGGGGAGGGCGCTCGCGCAAGCAGCAGCCGGTACTGCAGCCCGGCAACCGCGTCGACCTTCTGTGGCGGGCTCGGCTCGACGAGCATCTGGGTATCTTCCAGGCCGAGGCGATCGAGATGAACGCCGCGCGTTTGATGGACAGTGCGGTCGCCGTCTACGGCCTGCTGACCATGGCCGCGCATCTCAGGCTCCTGCCCGAGCGCGATGCCCATGGCGGCCTTTACGAGGCGCTTGCCGTGATGATCTCCCATCTGGGCGATGCCGACGCGGCGGGCGAGCTGGTGGCGCGCTTCGAGCTGCTCATCCTCGATGAATTGGGCTTCGGCCTCGACCTCAGCCAGTGCGCGGCGACCGGCTCCAGGCAGGATCTCGCCTATGTCTCGCCGAGATCCGGACGCGCCGTGTCGCGCGAAGCCGGTGCGGCCTGGCATGACAAGATGCTGGCGCTGCCCGCCTTCCTGCAGCGCGGTTCCGGCCTGCGCGCCGATGCGGCAGCACTGGAAGACGCCTTCCGGCTGACCGGCTTCTTCTTCATCCGCCATGTCTACGAGCCGCGGGGCCTCGAGCCGCCCGACTCCCGCGCCGGCTTCCTGGCCGCGCTGCGCCGGCATCATACGGCGGTGAAGGCGATTGCGGGCGAAGCAGGATAGCAAGGCATTTTAGTCCGCGCCCCGCCGCTCCAGGAAATCGTCGAGCATGGCGCGCTGGCCCTTCAGGATCTTGAGCCCGGCTTCGGGCAATGGAAACCAGCCGGCTCGATCCACTTCCGGGAATTCCTTCATGCGTCCCGATTTTGGCGGCCATTCCAGGGTGAACATGTTGCTCCTGATGGCATCGGCATCGATGTCGGCCTCGACGCTCCACGCGATGACGATCTTGCCCCCCGGCTGCTTGTAGCCGCCGAGCGGCCGGAAATCGCCGTCGACGGCGACGCCGAGCTCCTCTTCGGCCTCGCGTTTGGCGGCCTCCAGCTCATCCTCATTGCCGCCGATCAGTCCTTTCGGGATGGACCACGCGCCTTCATCCTTTCTTGCCCAGAACGGCCCGCCCGGGTGGACGAGCAGGAATTCGAACACACCGGCAATGCGCCTATGGATCAGCAGGCCCGCGCTTTTCTGCGGCATTGGTCACCTCGCAGCATCTTCTTCGTCCGCGCGAGAATAGCATGGGTATTTCGCGGCTGAGGTCACCCAATCTCGCCGGCAATGCCGGCAGCCCGGCCCTTGGATAACCAGGCAAGCTGCTGGCAATCGGCGACGAAACATGCTCGATCTTGTCAGTCGGCCGATCATGTTAGTCGGCAAGACGCTGATTTGAGCCAGCCGTCCCATTGCCGCATTTGTTGGCCACGTCTGGTCTGGTTTTGAGGGAAACCGCCATGTTTTTCAGTCTGATCGCCATTGCCGCCGTCATAGCTCTTTTCGTCATCGTTTCACGCCAGCAGAACCGCATCGCGCTGGTCGAGCGCGAGCTCGGCGTCCTGCGCGGCCTGGTGCAGTCGGGCGCTTCGCTGTCCGCGCCCAAGGCGGCGGACGCCACGCAGGAGGATCTTCCCGAGGAGGCCAACGCAGCCGTGGCGCCTGCCGCGCGGTCGGCGGACGGCGTCGCCGAAGAGATCGCCGCGAAGCCCGAGGCGGCCGAACAGGCGGCAGCGGCAGGACCTTGGACGAAGGCCCAAGCGGCCACGGCGCAATCCGCCGGGCCGTCCGAACCTGTCTCAGCCACCGAGACGCCCGGAGCAGAACCGCCCGCGCCCGCGAAGGCGGCGCGCCAGAGCGATGTCGAAACGGCGCTGGGCACGCGCTGGGCGGTCTGGGTCGGCGGCATCGCACTGGCGCTGGGCGGCCTGTTCCTGATCCGCTACACCATCGAAGCCGGCATCTTCGGCCCCGGCGTGCGCCTGACGATGGCCGGCGTCCTCGGCCTGGTGCTGGTTGGCGGCGCCGAATTCATCCGCCGCACCGGCTTCAAGGTGCCGGTGCAAGGCGCCGGCGCCTATATCCCCGCGATCCTGACCGGGGCGGGCGCCTTCATCCTGTTCGGCACGGTCTACGCCGCGCACGGCATGTATGGCTTCATCGGCCCGGCGACGGCCTTCGTGCTGCTTGGCGCCATCGGCGTCGCGACCATTGGCGCATCGCTCCTGCATGGCCTGGCGCTGGCCGGCATCGGCCTCGTCGGCGCCATGGCCACGCCGGCGCTGGTCGCCTCGCAGGCGCCCAATCCCTGGGCGCTGTTCGTCTATCTGGCGATCGTGCTCGCCGCCACGGCGGCAATCGCCCGCATCCGCGACTGGAGGGCATTGGTTGCCGCCGCTTTCGCCGGCGCCGGCATCTGGACCATTCTTTACATGGTCGACGCGCCGGACGTGAATCTTGCCGCCGTCCTGTTCATCAGCCTGGCGACGCTCGCCGTGCTGGCTTTCGTCTGGCTCGGCCTTTTCTTGGTTACTGGCCGCGACGATGCGCCCCGCGGCTTCGACTGGCCGTCGATCGTGCCCGGCTTCTTCATCGCCTTGAGCGCGCTTGGGCTGTCCGTTGATCCGGCCTTTGCCAGCGCCGGCGATGCCTTGCACGGCGCGGTCCTTTTGGCCGCGCTGGTCGCGGTGGCGCTCTACCGGCCGCGCGCGCTGCCGCTGGTCTTCGCCGCCGGCGTCGCGACAGTGCTGATCTATCTCGGCATCATCCCGCCCGCCACGATCGGCGCCAACGCGCTCGATGTCGGGCTGGACGCTCAGCCCCTGGCGTCGTCCGACACGCTGACTTTCCGCATTGGCATCGCGCTCGGCCTGATCTTCCTCGCGGCCGGTTTCTTGGCGGCGCGCCGCTTTGCCGCCACCGCTTCGCTGCGCGCGGCCTGCTGGGCCGCCTGGGGCGTCATTGCTCCGCTGACGGTGCTCACCGCGCTGTGGCTGACCTTCGGCGATATCGACCGCGACCTCGGCTATGCGCTGCCGGCGCTGTTGCTGGTGCTCGCATTTGCCGCCGGCGGTGAGTGGATCGCGCGCGCCGAGGAGCCACCGCTGGCCGGCGGCCCGGCTGTGTCCTTCGCGCTCGGCGGCGCCGGCGTCGCCGGCCTGCTCATGCTGCACATGGCCTTCGGCTCCGGCTGGACGACCATGCTGCTTGGAGCAGCCGCGCTGGTCCCGGCGCTGGCCACGCGCTGGCGATCCTACCCCGTGCTGGGCTGGGTCGCGGCGGGCGCGGCGGTCGCCGTGCTCGCCCGTGTCGCCTTTGATCCAACCATCGTCGGCGCGGCGTTTCTGTCCAGGACGCCGGTCTTCAACTGGCTGCTGCCTGGCTACGGCGTGCCGGCGCTCGCCTTCGGCTTCGCCGCCTGGCAACTCGCCCGCACCACCAGCGGCCGGCCGCGCCAGGCGATGGAGGCTGCCTCGGCGCTGTTCGCGCTGCTCACCATCGCCATGCTGGTGCGCCACGCCATGCATGGCGGCGTCATCGACACCGGCACCGTGACCCTTGCCGAACAGGCGATCTACACGCTGATCGCGCTCGGCGCCGGCGCCATGCTGGTCGCCATCGACATGCGCTCGCCAAGCTCGGTGCTGCGCTATGGCTCGATGGCTGCCGGCGTGATCTCGGCGGGCCTGATCGCCGTGCAGCATTTCGTGGTGCTGAACCCGCTGCTGACGGACGAGTCGACCGGCACGGTTCCTGTGTTCAACCTTTTGTTCCTCGCCTATCTGCTGCCGGCGATCGCGGCGGGCGCGCTGGCGCTCTATGTCCGCGACAAGCGTCCGAGATGGTATGCGGCGATGCTGGCGCTGGTCGCCTCGCTGCTTGCCTTCGCCTTTGCAACGCTCTCGGTGCGCCGCCTGTTCAAGGGCGAATTCATCGCCTTGTGGAGCGGGCTCGGCCAGCTCGAGACCTACACTTACTCGGCGCTCTGGCTGGTCATCGGCGTTGCGTTGCTCACCGCCGGCGTCTGGCTGAAGTCGCAAGTGCTGCGCATCGCCTCCGCGGTGCTGATCGCAGTCGCGGTGCTGAAAGTCTTTCTGTTCGACATGTCGGAGCTGGAAGGCGTGCTGCGCGCGCTCTCCTTCATCGGCCTTGGCGCGGTGCTGATCGGCATCGGCCTGTTCTACCAGCGGCTGCTGACGCGGGCGGCGAGGAAAGGGTGAAAGTCTGGGGTTTCCTTGACTGCTGCCACTATTTCCGGACAACGCCGCGCAGGCGGCGCTCTTCGGCTGCCTCTTTGATGAGGCCAGCAATCTTGCGGACGAATGCCGGACTGAAGGAACCGATCGGCTTCGTCGTCACGAGGTCGTAAGCTTCGTCAACACGCGCACGGTTGTACTCGTCGAGGATCAGCCATGACGGAAAATCGAGGCCGCCCCTACGGCACTCGATCTCACTGATGGCAATATAAATGCGGGTCGCGTGGGGTTGCTGCGAGGTGAGCGGGAACAGGAACAGCGCTGCCGGCGTAGTCGGCGTTCTGACCACGATGCAGACAGGGCGCGCTTTGCGGCCGGACTCCTCACCAGCGTCAGCCTGCCGGGCCCACAAATAGTAATATCGAAGCAGATCGCCGGGCTTAAACATCCGGCTCATCGCCACTTATGGTGGCTTCCAACCCCGACATCAGTTCGTTGTGGATCTCGTCAGGCGCATTCTCGAGCGTGTAAGCCGCGGCATGAGACGAACCAACGAGTTGCCGGTATTGCCTGGCCGACAGGATGACCAGCTTTTCCTTGCCGCGTTTTGTCAGCGCGACAGGCTCGATCATTGCTGTTTCGAGGATTTCGCCCGATACGCGGTTCATGTCTGAAAAGGTGAATTGTTTCATCGATTGCCTCATACGCGATATACGCAATATACGTATCTTACGTAATTAAACAATGAGTCGGTTTGGGACTCGAACGGGAATAAGCCGGCCCACGCCATCGTTATTCTCTTGCTTGGGTAACCGCAGCGGTTGGGCCGCTTCGCGCAGACTGCTTGCACCGCGCCTGGAAGGCGCGTTCTATCCGGATGGAAAGCGACCTCGAAACAAGCGGTCATGGACGACAAAAAGGCAGCGATCCTGAGCGAAATACCGCGGTTGCGGCGCTATGCGCGCTCGCTGCTGCGCGACCGCGATTCCGCCGACGATCTCGTCCAGGATTGCCTGGAACGGGCGCTTTTGCGGCTCGACAACTGGCAAACGGGAGAAAGCCCCCGGAGGTGGCTGTTTACGATCATGCATCACTTGTTCATCGACCAGATGCGCAAGGTCAACCGGCGCGGCGAGGCAGCGATATTGCCTCTCGAAGCCGGTGAGGCCCAGTCCGCGCCCGCCGATCAGGTCGAGACCATCGCCTCGCGCGAGATCATGGATGCCTTGCAGGCGATCAGCCCCGATCGCCGCGCGGCCCTGGTGATGGTCGCCATCGAGGGCTTTTCCTATGCCGAGGCCGCCAACATCCTTGGCGTGCCGGCCGGTACGCTGATGTCGCGCATCGCCCGCGGCCGCGAGGAATTGCGAGGCCTGCTCGAGGACTCATCGCGCCGCCGCTCGCTGAGGATCGTCGAGAAATGACCCGGCACGATTTTTCCGAACGCGATATCCATATGGCCCTCGACGGCGAGCTGCCGGGCGAGGAGCGCATGGCCTATGACGCCTGGCTCGAAGCCAATCCCGAGATGAAGGCGCGGTCCGCGCGCTACATCGCCGACCGTGCCGCCATGCGCGCCGCCTTCGCCGGCGTGATCGACGAGCCGGTACCGGCAAGGCTGCGGCAGGCATTGCTCGGCCAGGCCCCTGCAAAGGCATCGGCCTGGCGCTCGCGCTGGTGGCTTTCGGCCGCGGCTGCCGTGGTGCTCGCCGTCGGCGGCCTCGGTGGCTATGTCGTCGGCATCGACAGCATCGGCCGTGGCGGTGACGGCGATGACCAACTCGCCGAGCAGGCGATCGCGGCCCATGTCCTCTACGCCGCCGAGAAGCGTCATGCCGTCGAGGTTCCGGCGAGCGACAAGGATCATCTTCAGACCTGGCTGTCGAACCGCGTCGGGCTGAAGCTGGTTGCGCCCGACCTGACGACCGAGGGCTTCGAACTGATCGGCGGCCGGTTGCTGCCGGCCGGTGAGCAAGGCAAGGCGGCAATGCTGCTCTATGAGGACGCCAAGGGCGAGCGCATTTCGCTCTTCGTCACCGCAGTATCGTCGACGACGTCCAAGGGCACCTACACGGCCGAGGCGGGCGGACCGGAGGCGGTCTATTGGCTCGACAAGGGCTATGCCTGCGCCGTCGTCGGCTCGTTGCCGCCTGAGCGATTGTCGGGTGTCGCAAAGAGCGCCTATGGCCAGCTCCTGGCCGGCATATCGAGCTGAACCGGCTGCGTTTTTCGGCGGCCGGCAGTCCTTTGAACGGCAATCCTGTTCAAACATTTCGCCCTTTCCTGCCGTGGCGGAAACCGTCACAATTCGGCCCAAATCAAGGAGCGATAGCGCTTGATGAATGCTGGCGCTTCGGCCGGGTCTGCGACGCATCCACCGGGGCCGTTTTCTTAACCCAATCGAGGTTCTCCCAAGCCCGCATGCCTGCCGAGATCCGCAAGGCCCGCGCGTCAGACGTCGATGACCTCGCCGCCATCGAGAAGGCCGTTTTTCCGGGCGACAGGCTCTCTCGCCGCTCTTTCCGCCAGTTCATCGAACGTGAAACCGCCGAGATGCTGGTGGCCGAGAACGAGGGCCGTGTCGCCGGCTATGCCGTGGTGCTGTTTCGCAAGGGCAGCGGCGTGGCGCGGCTCTATTCCATCGCCGTCGGTCCCTTCTTCGGTCGGCTCGGCATCGGCCGCCTTCTGCTGGCGGCCGCCGAGGAAGCGGCCTTCGAGCACGACCGGCTGCTGCTGCGCCTCGAAGTGCGCGAGGACAACGATCGCGCCATCCGTATCTACGAGCAGGCCGGCTATCGAAAACTGGGCCGCGAGCCCGACTATTACGAGGATGGCGCGACGGCGCTGCGCTATGAAAAGACGCTGCGCGGCGACACCCCGACCGCGACCAGGGTGCCGTTCTACCAACAGACCTGCGAGTTCACCTGCGGCCCATGCTGCCTGATGATGGCAATGGCCAATTTCGACCGTGGCTTCGTGCCGGACCCGGTCATGGAAATCCGCCTGTGGCGCGAGGCGACCACGGTCTTCATGATGTCCGGCCCTGGCGGCTGCGAGCCTTTCGGCCTGGCGGTCGCCGGCTGCGAGAGTGGGCTTGCGGCCGAGATATTCGTCTCCTTCTACGGCGCGTTGTTCCTGCAGTCGGTGAGGAGCGAGGACAAGCGCCGGGTGATGGAACTCGCCCAGGTCGATTTCCGCCGCCGCGCCGAACTCTACGGCATTCCCGTCAATTACCGTCCGTTCGGCATCGGCGACATCCGCGACGCCCTTGCCCAGGGCAAGCTGGTTGTCGTGCTGGTCAGCGGTTTCCTGATGTTCGGCAAGAAGGTGCCGCATTGGGTGCTGGCCATCGGCGACGACGGCGATCATATCTTGATCCACGACCCATGGGTGGAGGATGAAAGGCAGGAAACGATCCTCGATGCCGCCAACATTCCGGTGCCCTACGACATTTTCATGAACATGGCGCAGTTCGGCCGCGACGGCTTGCGCGCAGCCATCACTCTGGGAAAACGCTGAGACAATGACCTGGGTTATCCTCACGGGCAGGCAGAACGACATCGATCAGGTGGCCACACCCCACAAGATCATCACCAACCGCGACTATCTCGCGCATCCGGCGCTGTTCCGCGGCCAACGACCGAAGGTGATCAACCTGTCGAACAACTACGGCTACCAGAGCCGCGGCTACTATGCCTCGCTGCTGGCCGGCTCGCGCGGTCACAGGGTGATCCCGACCGTCGAGACCATGATCGACCTCTCGGAGCGCAAGCTCTACGAGCACGCGCTGCCGGAGCTTGAACTTGCCTTGAACAAATGCAGGAAGGACCTCGGCGGGACTTTCCCGGCCAAGGTCGCGATCTTTTTCGGCATCGGCCCGTCGAAAGTGTGGGACCGTTTCGCCAAGCTGCTGTTCGACTGGTTCCGCGCCCCGGCGCTCGAGGTCCACATCAAGGACAGCGCCGAATGGGCCTCGATCCGCAAGATCGGCTTCCTGCCGCTTGCCCGCATGACCGAGAGCGAGGAAGAGTTCTTCCTGCAATGCCTGGACACCTACACCAACCGCGAGTGGCGCGACACCAAGGGCCGCACGCCGGCGCGCTATACTTTCGCCACGCTGGTCGATCCGCATGAGGAACTGCCGCCGTCGGAGATCTCCTCGCTGCGCTATTGGGCGAGGATTGCCGAGAAGATGGGCGTCGAAGTCGAGCCGATCACCAGGAAGGACTTGGCTAAGCTCGCCAACTACGACGCGCTGTTCATCCGCGAGACCACGTCGATCTCCAACCACACCTACCGCTTCGCGCGCCGCGCCCAGCAGGAAGGCATGCCGGTGATCGACGATCCGCTGTCGATGATCCGCTGCACCAACAAGGTCTATCTCAACGAGCTGATGACCTACAACAAGGTGCCGGTGCCGCCGACGGTGATGATCGCCGGCACGTCCGACTTCGAGGTGGCGGCGCAGGCGCTCGGTTTTCCGCTGGTGCTGAAGATCCCGGATTCGTCTTTCTCGCGCGGCGTCAAGAAATGCGAGAACATGGCCGAGTTGACCAAGCTCGCGACCGACTGGCTCGACGATTCCGATCTCCTGATCGCGCAGAAATTCATTCCGACCGAATATGACTGGCGCGTCGGCGTGCTCGGCGGCCAGCCGCTGTTTGCCGTGCACTATCTGATGGCAAAGAAGCACTGGCAGATCGTCAACCACAAGGCCAGCGGCAAGCCCGACCAGGGCGGGATCAAGACGTTCACGCTGAAGCAGACGCCGCCCCATGTCGTCGAGACGGCGGTCAAGGCCGCAAAATGCATCGGCGACGGGCTCTACGGCGTCGACCTCAAGGAGACCAAGGACGGCGTCTTCGTCATAGAGGTCAACGACAATCCCAATCTCGACCATGGCTGGGAGGATTCCGGCGAGAAGGACGAGCTCTGGGTGCGGCTGACGCAGTGGTTCCTGGAGCGCCTGGAGAGACCGGATAAATAGCGGCCGGACAAGTCGCGGCCGGAGAAAACCGCCTGATTTGAGGGAACAAAAATGCTGTTTTTCGTGATCGAGGATTTCCACGGCTCGGACCGCAAGGAGATCTATCGGCGCTTCCGCGACAAGGGCCGCCTGAAGCCCGACGAGCTCGTCGTGCATCACAGCTGGATCGCAGGCGACATGAGCCGCTGCTTCATGCTGGTGGAAGCCGACGATGCGACGGTGCTGCAGCGCTGGGTCATCGAATGGGCGGATTTGGTCGAGTTCGAGATCGTTCCGGTGGCCAACAGCAAGGACATGGTCGTCGCGCTGGCCGGGCATCTCTGACCGCATTTTTTGCAGGCCGTCAGATTGACGGCGTGACCAGCGCCGGGGAGCCGACGGCGCGCCGGCATTCCTCTATCAACCATTGGCGGAACGCCGCCACGATATCGCGTCTTGCGCTGCGTTCCGGGATCGTCAGGCAATAGGGTTGGCGCAGGTCCAGCGATCGGGCAACAGGCCGGACCAGCAGGCCCGCTTCCAATGCTCTGGCGCAATAGATGCCTTGCGCCAGCGCCACGCCCAGTCCTGACATGGCGAGATCGAGCGCTGCCCGAGACGAGTTCGCTGAGAGACCGCGCTGTGCCGCGCGGCCGGGCTCGCTTTCCGCCGCCTCGAACCAGTTGCGCCAGGATGGAAAGGATGCCCCCGTCGGTCCCCAATCGGTGTGAATGAGCGGCAGGCCGGCAAGGCCGTGGGATTTGATCGCGCCGGCGAGCGTCGGCGCGCAGACGGGATAGACGGCATCCTTGACGATCTCCTCGATCGGATGCTCCCGGTAATGCGGACCGTAGGAGAGGCGGATGTCGATCAGTTCATGATCGAACGGCACCGGATCGTCGTCGCCTCTCAGCGATATGTCGGCGGCGCCGTGCGATGCGACAAAGCCGGCGATGCGCTCGGAAAGCCAGCCCATCGCCATGGAGGGCGGCACCGAAACGACGAGCCTCGGCCGGAACGCATCGCCGCCGACGTCGCGTGCGACACTGCCGATTTCCCGGAAGGCCATGCTGAGCCGCGGCAGCATCTCCACCCCGGCCTCGGTCAGCACCGCGCGCCGGTTGACCCGATGGAACAGCTTTCGTCCCATCTGCTCCTCGACGGTGCGGATAAGCTGGCTGACGGCCGCCGCCGAAATCGACAGTTCCTCCGCCGCGGCCGCGAAGCTGCCTGTGCGCGCCGCCGCTTCGAAGGCCTGAAGTCCGCGCAAGGAGGGAAGAGCGACCATGGCAATCCGAAAGATAAGTCTACCTTATCTATTTCGCAGAAATCCTCGTTTTTCGAAAGGTTTCTTTCTAGGTATCGTGGCCTCATGAACGCAATCGACCACGATGCAGCCATAGACCACCGCTCCGTGATAGCCTCGCTGACGAATGAGGAGCGCAGCCGGCTGACCGGAAAATCGGATGGGCCGGGCCTTGCCCAGTTCGCGCTCCATCTCGGCGCGATTGTCGTCCTTGGGGCGCTGATCGCGGCCAAGGTGCCGTTCTGGCCGGTCCTGATGCTGCCGCAGGGCGTCCTGATCGTGTTCCTGTTCACGCTGCTGCATGAAACGGTGCACCGGACGGCGTTCGAAACGCAGTGGCTGAACGATATGGTCGCGCGCTTCTGCAGCCTGGCCATTGCGCTGCCAGCCGACTGGTTCCGCTATTTCCACTTCGCTCATCACCGCTTCACCCAGGACCCCGAGAACGATCCGGAGCTCGCCTTCCCGAAGCCCGAGACGATGCGGCAATACATCGTCCACGTCTCCGGCCTTCCGGTGTGGTGGGGCCATTTCAAGACGCTTTACACCAATGCAACGGGGCGCTGCCGCGACAGCTACGTGCCGCCAAAGGGCTTGCCGAAGGTGAAGGCCGAGGCGCGGGCGATGATCGCCTTCTATGTCGTCCTGCTGGCGCTTGCGGTCTGGTTCCAGGCATCGGTGCTGCTCTATGTCTGGATCGTGCCGGCGCTGCTCGGACAGCCGTTCCTCAGGCTCTATCTGCTGGCCGAGCACGGCCGCTGTCCCTTCGTCGCCAACATGCTGGAAAACACCCGCACGACGCTGACCAACTGGTTCGTGCGCAAGCTCGCCTGGAACATGCCTTACCATGCCGAGCACCACGCCTATCCCGGCGTGCCGTTCCACCAGTTGCCGCAATTCCACCGGCTGATAGAGCGGCACCTCAAGGTGGTCGAGCCCGGCTATGTCAGCTTCCATGAGAAGTACATCGAGACGCTGCGCTAGCGCGTATTGATATTCAGGGGATGCCGGCCTGCAAATGCCCGCTTCCTGCGCTTCCGGTGCTCACGTACTTCAAGTACGCTCCGCTCCGGTTCTCGGAATCCGCCATTTTCGGCGCGGCCTAACCCGAATCTCAACACGTGCTCGGGAAATCAGCCCGATTGGCGCAGCAGCGCCTGCGCACGCAGCAGCCGGTTCACCTCGGCGGCCTTGGCCGGCACGCCGATCAGATAGCCTTGCGCCTCGCCGCAGCCGGCCTTGCGAAGCATGTCCAGCTGCGCCTCGGTCTCCACACCTTCGGCGGTGACGGTGATGCCGAGCTCGGCGCCGAGCCCGATCACCGTGCGCACGATAGCCGCCGTGTCGCGCTTGTCGAGATCGCTGGTGAAGGAGCGGTCGATCTTGATCTTGTCGACGGGGAAACGCCGCAGGTAGCCAAGCGAGGAATAGCCGGTGCCGAAATCGTCGAGCGCGATGCGCACGCCGAGACCGCGCAACTGGCTTAGCGTCTTCAGCACGGCGTCGCTCTCGTCCATCATCACCGTTTCGGTGATTTCGAGCTCCAGTCGGTTGGCCGGCAGGCCGGAGAAGGCAAGCGCCGCGATCACGCTGCGGGCGAAGCCGCCGCTCTTGATCTGCGCGGCCGAGACATTGACGGCCATGCGCATGTCCGGCGGCCAGTTCGCCGCCACGTTGCAGGCCTTGCGCAGCGCCCAGTCGCCGAGTTGCACGATCAGTCCGGTTTCCTCGGCGACGGCGATGAAGTTCTCCGGCGACACCAGGCCACGCGACGGCGAGCGCCAGCGCATCAGAGCTTCCGCGCCGACAATTCTGCCGGAGCCGATGTCGAGGATCGGCTGGAAATCAAGCTCGAATTCGCGCCTGGAGAGCGCCGCCTCGAGATCGGCCTCAAGCGCCCGGCGCTCGCGCATCAGCGCATCCATGCCCGGCTCGAAGAAGCGATAGACATTGCGTCCTTCGCTCTTGCCCCGGTAGAGCGCCATGTCGGCGTTGGTGAGCAGCGTGTCGGCGTCGTGCCCGTCGCCGGGATAAAGCGCGATGCCGAGGCTCACGCCGACATGCATCTCGCGCCCCTTGTCGCGATAAGGCTTGCCGACGATCTCGACGATGCGCTTGGCGAGCTTCTCGGCGTCGGCGACGCTCCTGATGCCGAACTGGATGATGGCGAATTCGTCGCCGCCGAAGCGCGCCACCACGTCCTTGCTGCTGCGCACCGAATGCTGCAGCCGCTTGGCGACGCATTGCAGCAGCCAATCGCCGGCCGGGTGGCCGAACGTGTCGTTGACGGCTTTGAAGCGGTCGAGGTCGAGCGATAGGATCGCCAGCAGCTTTGCCTCGCCAAGCGCCTGGTCCAGCCGATCGCGAAACATCGAGCGGTTGGGCAGATTGGTCAGCGTGTCGTGATGCGCAAGATGCGTCATGCGCTCTTCGGTGCGCCGGCGCTCGGTGACGTCCTCGAAAGTCGCCACCCAGCCGCCGCCGGCCAGCGGCCGCCGCAAGACGAAGAGCGTTCGGCCGTCGACCAGTTCGCGATAGCTCGAGCGCGACTGACCGGCATCCAGGCTGGCCTTCGTCTTGTCGACCTCGACGTCGATTTCCAGCGGCGCGAAGATGCCGAGTCGAATGAGCTTGTCCAGCATCTGGCGATGCGTCATGCCGAGCGCGAAATCCGACGCCTTGGCGTTGCACAGGTCCAGAAAGCGCTGGTTGCGCACGATGAGCCGGCCCTTGGCGCTGTACATCAGCAGGCCTTGCGACATGTTGGCAAGCGCGGCGTCGAAGCGGCGGTGTTGCTCCTTCAACTCCGCCTCGGCGCGCCGCTCCTCGGTCACGTCCTCGTAGATCGACACCCAGCCGCCGACGGCGATCGGCCGGTGCGAAATAACGATGATGCGCCCGTCGGAGAGGACTTCCTCATAGGTCGAAGCCTTGGCGCCATCGATGTAGGGCTTGCGGATGGCATAAAGCTCGTTCGCGCTCTGCGAAGCGATGCCGATGTCAACGCTGTGCTGCAGGATGTCGAAGAAAGGAATGCCGGGCTTCACCACTTTGGCGTCCAGGCTGAAGATGTCGATGTAGTTGTGGTTGCAGATGATCATCCGCTCGTCGGCGTCGAACATGCACAACCCGTGCGACATGTTCTCGACAGCCGCCGCGAAACGCTCGTTCTGAGCCCGCAATTCTTCCGCGATCCGCCGCGCCGGACCAATGGCGGCCGTTCTTCGCTTGCCGGCGGTGGAAGCAGTCTTGACATGTGCGCCGGGCATGAGCACGCCTTCGGATCGTGACCGAACGCAATACTGTCGCGGTCGCGGGTTAATTTAGCGTTCTTTTATGGGGTTGTATTCACCGCAAGCGAAGACTGGCGCTTGGCTTCCAGCATCTTGAAACGCTTGAGAAAAGCCGTTTGCGCCCAAGTCACGGATTTAGGAGTGAAGTCGAAACGGTCGGCGGAGAAGCCGCGCGGCCGCCCGAAATACTCGGTCGCCTCAGCGGTCGAAAAACCGGCCAGCAGCGTCGCTTCGTAATAGGCGGCGATCTGGTCGGCGCGCTTGATGTCGTTGCGCAAGGAGGCGGCGAGCTCCGCCGGCAGCGAGAAACGCAGATGGATGGCGCGCTGCAGGCGCAATTCGCAATCCTTGTAGGAACCGCCCATTACCGATTTGAACGGTGAGATCATGTCGCCGATGACGTATTCGGGCGCGTCGTGCAGCAGCGCTGCAAGACGCGCCTCGGCCGGAGCGGCAGGCACCAGTTCACCGTAGAGAGCTTCGACCAGCAGCGAATGCTGTGCCACCGAGAAGGCATGGTCGCCGCTGGTCTGGCCGTTCCAGCGCGCGACGCGCGCGAGTCCATGAGCGATATCGGCGATCTCGATGTCGAGCGGCGAGGGATCGAGCAGATCGAGCCGGCGGCCGGACAGCATGCGTTGCCAGGCGCGCAGCGGCGCGCCGGCCCGGTCGGCCGCCATCAGGCCTCCTCCGCGCTGACCGCACCTTCAGGGAAGGTGAACTTCGCCCAGGCGGGAATGGCGAGCGCTACCGGAACCTCATCCGCCATGATTGCCTGGCCCGCATCGACCGCCGCCTTGACGCGGTCGATGCGGGCAACGGCAAGACCGGTCCGGCCGTCGACAGACCCGAGCGTGCCCACCGGCCGCCCGGCGACCGTGAGCTCGGTGCCGGCAGCGGGCAGGGGACCATCGGCCGACGCGATCAGCACACGGCGCCGCGCGGTGCCGCGATGCTGCATGCGCGAGACCACTTCCTGGCCGATATAGCAGCCCTTCTTGAAGCCAACGCCGCCAGTTTCGTCGAGCAGCACGTCATGCGGAAAGGCATCGCCGAGCTGGTAGTCGGAACCGCTCTCCGCAATGCCGTTCGCGATGCGCAGCATCTGCCATGCATCGGGAACCGTGCCGTCCGTTGCTTCACTGCCATAGCTACGCCTGACCGCCACATCCCGGAAGCGCGTGTCGGCAAGCGCTGTTGAATCAGAAAGCGAGGCGGTTGAATCATCGCCCCATGCGACCGTGACAAGCATCTGATCCTGTTTGGCAATCGCGGCCTTGGCCCTTAGCCGGTAAAGCATCAGCCGGCGCACGAAATCGTCGGCGATGTCGGCCCGGCATTCCAGTTGGAAGCCGCCGTCGCCGGCGCGCGAGATCAGAAAATCAAACAGGATCTTGCCCTGCGGCAAAAGCAACGCGCCGGGTTTGGCTTCCCCGGGCCGAAGCGCGTCGAGGTCGGTGGTTAGGATGTTCTGCAAAAAATGCTCGGCATCGGGGCCTGACACGGAAATGAGCGCGCGGTCTTTGAGCTGGGCAACGGGCATGAGCGTAAAATCGGCCTGATCTTGCAAAACGTCCGGTCATTACGTAAGCCGGCCACACTCCCCCCGCAAGAGATTGGACCTGCCCATGGCAACCACCTTCGACCTCATCCTGACAGGCGGCACGGTGGTCAACCATGACGGCGAGGGACGGCGCGACATCGGCGTGAAGGCCGGACGCATCGCGCGGATCGGCGATCTCGGCCAGGCTTCGGCCGGCGAAACCATCGACTGCATGGGCCTGCACATCCTGCCGGGCGTCGTCGACAGCCAGGTGCATTTCCGCGAACCGGGACTGGAGCACAAGGAGGATCTGGAGACCGGCTCCCGCGCCGCGGTGCTGGGCGGCGTCACCGCCGTCTTCGAAATGCCCAACACCAATCCGCTCACCACCAGCGAGGCCGCACTTGCCGACAAGGTGCGCCGCGCCACCGGCCGCATGCATTGCGACTTCGCCTTCTGGGTCGGCGGCACGCTCGACAATGCCGGCGATGTCGGCGAATTGGAACGGTTGCCCGGAGCGGCCGGCATTAAAGTGTTCATGGGTTCGTCCACCGGCGACCTTCTGGTCGAGGACGATGAAGGAGTCGCCTCGATCCTGCGCAACACCCGCCGCCGCTCGGCTTTTCATTCGGAGGACGAGTTCCGCCTGCGCGAGCGGCTCGGCGAGCGCGTCGAGGGCGATCCGTCGTCCCATCCCGTCTGGCGCGACGAGATCGCGGCGCTGCGCTGCACCGAGCGGCTGGTGCGCATCGCCAGGCAGACGCGCGCGCGCATCCATGTGCTGCACATCTCGACAGCCGAGGAGATCGTCTTCCTCGAACAGCACAAGGATGTCGCGACCTGCGAGGCGACGCCCCACCATCTGACGCTGAGCGCCGACGACTATGCGCGGCTGGGTACGCTGATCCAGATGAATCCGCCGGTGCGCGCCGCTCGCCACCGCGACGGCGTCTGGCATGGCATTTCGCAAGGCATCGTCGATGTGCTGGGCTCCGACCACGCGCCGCACACGCTGGCAGAAAAGGCAAAACCCTATCCGGCCTCGCCGTCGGGCATGACCGGGGTGCAGACCTTGGTGCCGATCATGCTCGACCACGTCAACGCCGGTCGGCTCACTTTGCAGCGCTTTGTCGATCTGACCAGCCATGGTCCGCAGCGCATATTCGGCATGGCCAGGAAAGGCCGCATCGCCGCCGGCTACGATGCCGATTTCACGGTCGTCGACCTGAAGCGCCGCGAGACCATCACCAACGCTCAGGCTGGCTCCAAGGCCGGCTGGACGCCCTATGACGGCAGGGAGGTCACCGGCTGGCCGGTCGGCACGGTCGTGCGCGGCAGGCGCGTCATGTGGGAAGGCGAGATCGCGACGCCCGGCCAGGGCGCGGCGGTGGAGTTCTCCGAGGCGCTGCCGGCCTAGCCCTTGCCAAGAATTGGATTTATTAAGCGCTCTGCATTATCGTGGATGCACCATGACCGCGAATATTGCGCCGATCATTCCTGCGGAGTTTCCTGAACTCCAGGCGCTCGCCTGGAACCGCGATGTCGCGTGTCTTATCCCCGCTAAAGAAGCCTTTGCGCTTTGCGAACGCAACTGGCGCTTTGTCGACCAAAAGCGCCTTACGGCGCGTGAGAAGCTGCTTATCATGAAATTGTCCGACGAGTTTGGCCACGGTATCCCTTCTGACCACGGCCTGAGCCGTAGCGACAATCCCAGCCGCTGTCGTTGCGCTGTCCCGCCAACATTGCCGTACCTGTTGCGTCTCAATCCCCGGCGACGAAGAACAGCCACTGTCCGGTCGGCGTGATGCCGACGCGGTAGAAAATGTAGGCGCCGAACTGCTTCATGTCGTCATAATCGCTGGCCGTGACCAGCTTGAACAACTCGACACGCTGCCTGGGATCGAGCTTGTCGAGCGGCAGCGCGAAGAAATACGGCCAGACATAGAGTTCCTGCGGCGTGCCGGTGTCGACATGGACATAGCCGGCCGAAAGCACCTCTTCCAGGATGGCGAGGATTTCCTGGCCGTCGCCGTCGCCCGAGAGGCTCTTGAGGAAGGTGATCGGGTCGCCGTCGCTGTCGCCCAGCGACAATTGCGTCATGGAATCACCCTTGCCGATCAGCGATCTCAGCTTCTCGATGTCACCGGTCCGGCAGGCTTCGATGATCAGCCCATGCATGCGCTTGACCGGTTCGGGAAGCGTGTCGAGGTCATAGACGACCGCAGGCGGTGGTGCGTCCGGATCGGCGCGCGGGCTGGTGATGCCGCCATTGGCGGGCGTCTCCGGCTCCGACTTGTCCGTATCGTCGGCAGGTTGGTCCGAGGGCTTGGTGCCGGGTGCCTGCGGCATCGGCACGGTGGCGCCGGGCGCGGCGCTTTCGCCAGTTGCGGGCGGGGTGACCGGCGAAGGCAGGTCCTCGCGCTGGATTTCGCTCAGCGCGTAGGAAGGCGTGCTGGTGAGACACAGGGGCAGCGCCAGGCAGGAGGCGGCGATCAGGATGATGAGGGCCAGCCCGCGCGGCCGGCCTGACATCGAAAATCTCACCGCTTGCCTCTCCATGGTTCCCGGATTCGGCCCCGGCCAGCGCTCTGAGCGTCCAGACACGTGGGCATGATGCCCAAATGGCGTGTCGCCGTCAAAAACTCGTGGTCAAAAAACAGGTGGCTAGTGCTTCGGCCGTTCCGGCTCGAAGGCGCCGGCGATCACCTTTTCCCGCATGCGGTCGAGGAGCGCGAGCGCAGAGGTCTCGCCATTGGCGCGCAACATCTCGCCGAAAGCGGTCTCCAGCGCTGCCTCGGCGATAATTTCCGGCTCGATGCCGGCCGACAGGCCTTCGGCCCACGCTTCGCTGTGACTCTCCACGGCGGTCAGCCGCTTTTCTTCCCTGACCAACGCGTCGATGTCGCTGACGCCATGTTCCATTGCGATGTCCACCTTCTGCAAGCATCGATCCGACGAGAGATCCCGCTTGGTCTGTCAGCTCGTCCGCAGTCTCAATTAAGTCTTTGTAAATACGACATTTTTACGGTCGGAATCTACATTCCGATCGAGACTGCGCTCAATCGATGCCGAGCTTAGCCGATTAGACCGGCTTGGGGCATCGAAACCTTCAGTTTGAGTTAATTCCACAACCGCGCGCTAACGTTTCATTAACGCTGTTGCGCAAGTGCAACACATGATTGCACCAGAGCGGGACAGGACACAATAAGGCGCGTCACATTGGCGCCGATTGCCCGCAAAAAATCTGTGCGAAATGAGCAGCGGCCGAGCCGGCTCAATTCCCGTAGCGGGAAGCGATGTCGCGCGACAACGTCTCGCCTTCCTTCATGTAGCGGGCGATGGCCTCGGTCGCCGACGGCGTGCATTGGGTGTAGGTGCCGCTGAAGGAGCGGTAGCCGCGATTGAACGATGCGATGAAGCGGGCGCGCCGGTCGGGATCTGGATTTTCCGACTCGAGCAGCTTTTCCATCTCGGCCCGCCACTGGTCGCCCTTCTCGCCGCACAGGTTGCGCAGGAAATGCAGCGATCCGAGCACTTCCGCCAGCCGCATCAGGCCGGGCTCGAACGGCGCCTCGGCGGCAATCGCCGGCCGCGCGGCAACTGCCATGCTGACGGCGAGGCACGCGGCGAGAAGAACAGAAGCGCGGGTCATCAAAGCCTTGGCGTGAGGGGGGCTAAAGCTTTGTGACGAAACATTTTGTCGCCCGCAAGGCGATTTTTTCGGCGTCTACGCGCCCGCGGCGGGCCCGAGCAATTCCTCGGCGACCGAGAACACATCGCCCGCAAGCGGCATCTGCGCCATTTCCGCCAGCGTGTAGAACGCCGCCGTCTCGGCGTCATCGCTGGCCACGGGCTCGCCGCCGGCATAGGCGGCGCCGAACACGCTCAGCAGATAGTCGACCGCGTGGTTTTCAGCACGACCGTCGATATGGATGTCGCGCAACGGCCGGTAGCCTGCCGCCTCGAGCCCGGTCTCTTCCTGCAACTCGCGCGCCGCGGCTTGCGCCAGCGTTTCGCCCGGCTCGACCTTGCCGCCGGGATAGGCGTAGAGCCCTTGCGACGGCGCCCGCGCACGTTTGACCAGAAGCACCGTCTCGCCGCGCACGACGGCGACGGAAACGGCCGGTATGAGCTTGCGCTGTTCCATGCGTGTCGATCTTTCCGCAGCCTTTTGTGGACCGATTGGGCGAAACAACCTTTAGCCGTTGCGGCGTGGCGGTTCCATCGCCACTTTCATTGCACGTCAATCGAAGAGCCAGATCCATGTGCGGACGCTTTGCCCTGACCGCCACGCCGGACCAGACCGCCGCCTTCCTCGGCCTGGCCGAGCTGGAGGAATTTCCGGCGCGCTACAACATCGCGCCGACGCAGCCGGTGCTGATGGCGCTTGCCGGCCCGCAACGGGAGCCGGGCTCGAACCTGCCGGACCGCCAGGCGATGCTGGTGCGCTGGGGCCTGATTCCTAGCTGGGTCGAGGACACCAAGGCGTTTCCGCTGCTCATCAACGCCCGCTCCGAGGGTGTGCTGCAAAAGGCCTCGTTCAAGACCGCCATGCGCCACCGCCGCGCTCTTGTGCCGGCATCGGGTTTCTACGAGTGGCAGCAGTCGGGCAGCGGCAAGGGCCAACCTTACTGGATCCGCCCGCGACGCGGCGGCGTGGTCGCCTTCGCCGGCCTGATCGAAACTTTTTCCGAGCCCGGCGGCTCGGAGATGGATACCGGCGCGATTCTTACGATCGAGGCCAATGCCGGCATCGCCCATATCCACGACCGCATGCCGGTGGTGATCGAGGAACGCGACTTCGCCCGCTGGCTCGATTGCCGCACTCAGGAGCCGCGCGACGTGCTCGATCTGCTGAAGCCCGCCGAACCCGATTTCTTCGAGGCGATTCCGGTTTCCGACCTGGTCAACAAGGTCGCTAACACCGGGCCGGAGATTCAGGAGCGCGGCATCGTTTCGCCGCAGGCCGAAAAACCCGGGCGCCAGAAGCCTGGCGCAGACGAAAACCAGATGAGCTTGTTCTAGCGAAGGTTATCAGCCTTGCGAGGCTGCTTCCGGAGGCCTTCATCTCCAGGGCGCTCTCTGGCGCCCTCATCGCCGGCGTCCCCATCGTCAGGGACCGTGCTGGCAATGCCCTTTCAGGCAACGCGCGGCGAAACGATCTTCTGCGCGGGCTTCTTCTTCTTCGCGGTGTGGAGGAGGGCCGCGACGATTGCCGCCGGGCCGATCGCGCGGTAGTGGCTGGCCAGTGCGGGCTGCGTTTGTCGGTTCTGTTCCTGCTTGGTGCGAGCCATGATTCTCTTCCCTGGTAACGGTTTCGTGTCCAGCGTTTGGCGGCCGATTCCGACCAAATCGTGACATCTGACGGTCTAGCCGGCGAATGTTTCATCACTGTGCCGACATGTTTAATAAAATGTTTCGTCCTGTCTTTACCTGTGATTCAGCCACATCTTTCCTGAGCGGAGCGACTTGACGGCAACACCTGCCAGCGCGATAAAGCCGCCCATGAAAACGTCTTTCGCCATTTGTGGCATTTGCATTATTGGCTAGCCTCGCGCTGGTCCGGACGTTTTCGCCTCATCTTTCCCCAGATCGGAAAAACGCCCCGGCCAGCAGGCTGGAGCCTGATTTGTGCCTTCGGCGCGAAGTTGGTTCCGGCAAACACAAATTAAGGACCGGGACCGCATGTCTGACGCATCGAAGGGCCTCAACCTCTACAACACGCTAACGCGGACGAAGGAGCGATTCATCCCGATCGATCCGTTGAACGTGCGCATGTATGTCTGCGGCCCGACCGTCTACGACTTCGCCCATATCGGCAATGCGCGTCCGGCGATCGTCTTCGACGTGCTTTTCCGTCTGTTGCGCCAACTCTATGGCGAAACGCATGTCACGTATGTGCGCAACATCACGGATGTCGACGACAAGATAAACGCCCGCGCCCTGCGCGACTTCGGCGGCGAGATCGCGGCCGGCAAGCTCTCCCTCAACGATGCGATCCGCAAGGTCACCGAAAAGACCGCCGACCAGTATCGCAAGGATGTCGCCGCACTTGGCTGCCTGCAGCCGACCTACGAGCCGCGAGCGACCGAATTCGTCGCGCCCCGGGCCGACGGCAAGGCCGACATGCTGTCGCTGATCCGGCAGCTGATCGAGCGCGGCCACGCCTATGTCGCCGGCGGCGAAGTGCTGTTCGACACCGCTTCGATGCCCGACTATGGCGAGTTGTCGAAGCGCAATCTCGACGAGCAGCAGGCGGGCGCGCGCATCGCCGTCGACGCGCACAAGAAGAACCCCGGCGATTTCGTGCTGTGGAAGCTGTCTTCGCCTGAGGAACCCGGCTGGGAGAGCCCATGGGGCAGGGGCCGGCCCGGCTGGCACATCGAATGCTCGGCCATGTCCGCCGCCTATCTCGGCGAGGTCTTCGACATCCATGGCGGCGGGCTGGACCTGATCTTCCCGCACCACGAGAACGAGATCGCCCAGTCGCGCTGCGCCCACGGAACCAAGGTCATGGCCAATGTCTGGATGCATAACGGCTTCCTGCAGGTCGAAGGCCAGAAGATGTCGAAGAGCCTCGGCAATTTTTTCTCCATCCACGAATTGCTGGAGACCAGCACCTTCGGCGGCCGCACCTGGCCGGGCGAGGTGCTCAGGCTGGCGATGCTGATGACGCATTATCGCGAGCCGATCGATTTCTCCGTGCGCAAGCTTGAGGAGGCGGAAAACACGCTGCGCAAGTGGAAGCGCGCCGCAGACCTTGCACCGGCGGCCGCGAAGGACCTGCCGGCCGAGGTGGTGCAAGCGCTGTCGGACGACCTCGCCACCTACACGGCCTTCCAGCGGCTCACGCAGCTCGCCGGCGAGGCGGGCGATGCCGGAGGCGAGGAAGCCGCCGGGTCCTTGAAGGCGGCGCTGGCCTTCCTGGGCTTCGACGTCGGCGCCGCCAAGGTGGACGAGGAAGCGATCGCCAAGGCGATAGCCGATCGGCTCGCGCTGATCGCCGCGAAGAACTGGGCCGAAGCCGACCGCCTGCGTGATGAGCTGCTGGCGCAAGGCGTGCAGTTGAAGGACGGCAAGGACCCCGCCACCGGCGAGCGCGTGACGACGTGGGAGATCAAGCGGTGAGACAACTTCGGCGATTGGCGAAACCATCGGCGACGGCCAATCTCCCCCCTTGCGGGGGAGATGTCCGGCAGGACAGAGGGGGGTGTGAAGGAACGCCAGCGTTCAAACTTCCCCATTCTCATGCCAGCCATTTCCTGAGAGTGCAGCGCTCCCTAGTTGCTACGCTGGCGGGACAGAACCCCCCTCTGTCCTGCCGGACATCTCCCCCGCAAGGGGGGAGATCAGATGTCGCGTGCGGTTTCGCTAATCTCCAGCGTAGGACGGCCTGAGCATGGGTCACGACCGCGTTCCCTCTCATCAGCGCAAAAACGCCAAATCGATGCGGCGCGCGATGACCGATGCCGAGCTGAAGCTTTGGAACGAATTGCGTGCGCACAGGCTCATGGGCATGAGCTTTCGGCGGCAGGTGCCGATTGGACCTTACATTGTTGACTTCGCTTGTTCTGCGCATCGCCTCATAGTTGAGGTCGATGGCAGCCAGCATGGCGATGGGGAACACTCCCGCCGCGACGAGGAGAGAACTGCCTATCTAGCCGCCACTGGCTGGACCATCCTGCGCTTCTGGAACGACGACGTGATCCGCGATATCGACAATGTCTGCCAGCACATCGTCATCGTAGCCGACCTGGCCGTCGCGGCCGCGCCACCAACGGAGGAGCTTTTCCCGTGATCGACCATCTTGGCATCAACGTATCCGATTTCGACGCATCCAAGACCTTCTACGACAAGGCGATGGCGCCGCTCGGCGCTTCGCTGCTCTACATGGTGCCTCAGGAATATACCGGCGGCGCCAAGGTAGGCGGCTATGGCCGCGACCGGCCGGTGTTCTGGCTGAGCGACAGCACGGACAAGCCGAAATCCGCCCAGCATGTCGCCTTCACCGCGCGCAGCCGCGCCGAGGTCGACGCTTTCCATGCGGCGGCGCTTGCCGCAGGCGGCAAGAACAATGGCGGACCGGGCCTGCGGCCGCATTACCACCCCAACTATTACGGCGCCTTCGTCTTCGATCCCGACGGCAACAATGTCGAGGCGGTCTGCCATGACCCGGAGTGAGCCCCAAAAGCAGCCCATGATCGGGAGTGTGTCATGAGCCTCGACAACCGGCCTGTCTACACCGGCGGCTGCCAGCGCGGCGCCGTGCGTTTCCGCGTCGAAGGGGCGCTCGGCGAGGCCTCTGTCTGCCATTGCCGCATGTGCCAGAAGGCGAGCGGCAATTTCTATCTGCCGCTGGTCTCGGTGCGCGGCGCCACGCTCGACTGGACGCGCGGCGAGCCCAAACGCTTCCGTTCGTCCAATGCCGCTTGGCGCGGCTTCTGCGCCGAATGCGGCACGCCGCTGACTTTCGAGGCACCGGACGGCGCAGCACTGGCGATCGCCACCTTCGATGACCCGACGGGCATCGCGCCCACCATCCAATGGGGCGTCGAAGCAAAACTTCCCTATGTCGACGGCATCCCGAAGCTGCCGTCCGAGGACACGATGGCCGATATCGCCTCGGCGCCTTACCTCGCCGAGCTCGTCTCGTACCAGCATCCCGATCACGACACCGACCAATGGCCGCCGGAGGAAAGATGATGACCGAAAACGTTCGAACCGGAGGCTGCCAGTGTGGCGCCGTGCGCTTCCGCATCAAGGGCAAGCTCGGGCGCCCGTCCATCTGCCATTGCCGCATGTGCCAGAAACAGTTCGGCTCCTTCTTCGGCGCGCTGGTGACGGTGCCGAAGGACGGCGTCGACTGGACCCATGAGGAACCGAGCTATTTCCAGTCCTCGGTCAACATCGACCGCGGTTTCTGCGCCCGCTGTGGCACGCCGCTGACCTACCGCCAGCCCGGCGCGCTGGAGATTGCCATCGGCGCCTTCGACGACCGCTCCGACCTCGCGCCGCAGATCCAGGTCAACTATGCCGTGCGGCTGCCCTGGGTGGAAAAGATCTTCGAGGCGCCGGTCCACGACGACCCCGACTATTACAGGAAGCAGGAGCAGATCATCTCCTTCCAGCATCCCGACCACGAGACGGCCAACTGGCCGCAGCAGGGCTTGAAATTATGACGGTCCACGGCAGCTCCTTGCGTACGCTCTATCCGGAGATCGAGCCGTTCGAGTCAGGCATGCTCGATGTCGGCGACGGCCACACCATCTATTGGGAGCGCTGCGGCACCAAGGGCGCCAAGCCCGCCGTGTTCCTGCATGGCGGCCCGGGCGGCACGATTTCGCCAAAACACCGGCGTCTGTTCGACCCGAAGCTCTACGACGTTATCCTGTTCGACCAGCGCGGTTGCGGCAAGTCGACGCCCAACGCTTCGCTCGAGGCCAACACCACCTGGCATCTCGTCGCCGACATCGAGCGCCTGCGCGAAATGGCGGGTTTCGACAAATGGCTTGTCTTCGGCGGCTCCTGGGGCTCGACGCTGGCGCTCGCCTATTCCGAGACGCATCCGGACCGCGTCAGCGAATTGGTCGTGCGCGGCATCTATACGCTGACCCGCGCCGAGCTCGAATGGTATTATCAGTTCGGCGTCTCGCAAATGTTCCCCGACAAATGGGAGCGGTTTCTGGCGCCGATCCCCGAGGCCGAGCGCGGCGACATGATGGCCGCCTATCGCAAGCGGCTGGTCGGGTCCGACCGCAAGGCTCAAGTTCAGGCAGCCCTTGCCTGGAGCCTCTGGGAAGGCGAGACGATCACGCTGCTGCCAGAGCCGGAAACCAGCACGCCGTTCGGCCAGGACGACTACGCGGTGGCCTTCGCCCGCATCGAGAACCATTTTTTCGTCCATGCCGGCTGGCTGGAGGAAGGGCAGCTGCTGCGCGACGCCTGGAAGCTGAAGGACATCCCCGGCACCATCGTCCACGGCCGCTACGACATGCCGTGTCCGGCAAAATATGCCTGGGCGCTGCACAAGGCCTGGCCGAAAGCGGATTTCCACCTGATCGAAGGCGCCGGCCATGCCTATTCGGAGCCGGGGATTCTGGATCGGCTGATCCGGGCGACGGATGTGTTCGCGGGGAAGAAGTGACATTACCGGCCGCTAGGCCAGAGGAGGGTGCTGAAGCACCCACGCAGCCATGACAAAGCAACGCCTTTATCTCTTCGACACCACCCTTCGCGACGGCCAGCAGACGCCGGGCATCGACTTTTCCGTCGAGGACAAGATCGCCATCGCCAAACTGCTGGACGAGTTCGGCATCGACTATGTCGAGGGCGGTTATCCGGGCGCCAATCCGACCGACACAGCTTTCTTCCAGAAGAAGCGGACTGAGCGCGCGAAATTCGTCGCCTTCGGCATGACCAAGCGGGCAGGGGTCTCGGCTTCCAACGACCCGGGTTTGGCGGCGCTGGTGCAGTCGAAGTCTGACGCCATTTGCTTCGTCGCCAAGAGTTGGGACTATCACGTGCGCGTCGCGCTCGGCTGCACCAACGAGGAGAACCTCGAGTCGATCAAGACCTCGGTGGAAACCGCTGTCGCGGCTGGCAAGGAAGCCATGGTCGACTGCGAGCATTTCTTCGACGGCTTCAAGGCCAATCCGGACTACGCGCTGGCCTGCGCGAAAACCGCTTATGAATCCGGCGCGCGCTGGGTAGTGCTGTGCGACACCAATGGCGGCACGCAGCCTTCGGAAGTGCGCGAAATCGTTGGCAAGGTGATCGCGCACGGCATCCCCGGCGGCCATCTCGGCATCCACGCCCATGACGACACCGGCCAGGCGGTGGCGAACTCCCTTGCCGCGGTCGAGGCCGGCGTACGCCAGATCCAGGGCACGCTGAACGGCATCGGCGAGCGCTGCGGCAACGCCAACCTCATCTCCATCATCCCGACGCTTTCGTTGAAGCCCGCCTTCGCCGATCGTTTTGAGACCGGCATTTCGGCCGAGGCGCTGACCGGAATATCGAGGCTTTCCCGTGCGTTCGATGAATTGCTCAACCGCGCGCCGGAAGCGCAGGCGCCCTATGTCGGCTCATCGGCCTTCGCCACCAAGGCCGGCATCCATGCCTCGGCTTTGGCCAAGGAGCCGGCGACCTATGAGCATGTCCCACCGGAAGCCGTGGGCAACCGTCGCCGCGTCATGGTCTCCGACCAGGGCGGCAAGGCCAATTTCCTCGCCGAGCTGAAACGGCGCGGCATCGACGTGCCGAAGGACGATCACCGGCTCGACGCGCTGATTGCCGTGGTCAAGGAGCGCGAGGCCGAAGGCTATGCCTATGAAGGCGCCGACGCCTCGTTCGAATTGTTGGCCCGCAAGATGCTGCACGGCCTGCCGGAGTTCTTCAACGTCACCTCCTTCCGCTGCATGGTCGAGCGCCGCTTCGACGCCAACGGCAATCTGAAGACCGTTTCCGAGGCGATCGTGAAGGTCGAGGTCGACGGCGAGGAGAAGATGTCGGTGGCCGAAGGCCAGGGCCCGGTCAATGCGCTCGACATCGCGCTGCGCAAGGACCTCGGCAAATACCAGAGCGAGATCGTCGACCTAGAGCTCGCCGACTTCAAGGTGCGTATCCTCAACGGCGGCACCGAGGCCATCACCCGCGTCCTGGTCGAATCGCACGATTCCACCGGCGCCCGCTGGTGGACGGTCGGCGTGTCGGAAAACATCATCGACGCCTCCTTCCAGGCGCTGATGGATTCGATCGTCTACAAGCTGATGAAGAACCGCGAGATGGCCGGGCTGGTGGCGGCGGAGTAGGGCTCCTTTCCTCGCCCCGCAAAGCGGGGGAGAGGTGGCCCGGCGCAGCCGGGACGGAGCGGGGGAGCGACCTGCGCGAAGCCAGGGTCCAAGAAGGAAAGGGCGCAGCAAGGTCGCTAATTCCCCATTTTCTACACTTTGCGAAAATCCCTCTCCGTCCCGGCTCCGCCGGGCCACCTCCCCCACTGCGTGCGGCGAGGAACTTGCGCAAGCCTTGAACCATCACGAAAAGTCCGTTGATCCATCATGATTTTGTGATGGTCTTGGGCGGTCCGCTGGGCCATAGCGTTGGGCCATGGTCACTGCCACAGCCGATCTCGATCAGGATGCCAAGGCCCGCCGCGGTTTCCTCCTGGCGCTCGGCGCCTATTTCCTTTGGGGACTGCTGCCCTTCTACATGAAGGCGGTGGCGCATCTGCCGCTTGCCGAGGTGATCGCCAACCGCGTCGTCTGGTCGGTGCCGATCGCGGCGGCGGTGCTCATCTGGGCCGGTCGCACCGCCGACTTCAAGGCGGCGATCCGCTCGCCGAAGAGCCTTGCCATGGCGGCGCTGACGGCGGCGCTGATCTCGATCAACTGGGGTATCTATGTTTGGGCGATCGCGGTCGATCGCACCGTCGAGACCGCGCTCGGCTATTACATCAACCCACTGGTGGTCGTCGTTGTCGGCGCGGTGCTGCTCGGCGAGCGGCTCGACCGGTTGCAGATCGCCGCGGTGGCGCTGGCCGCGGTCGCGGTGATGGTGCTCACAATCGAGGCCGGCAAATTGCCCTGGGTGTCGCTGGCGCTCGCCTTCTCCTTCGCCGCCTACGGCTTCTTCCGCAAGACGCTGCCGATCGGCCCGAGCCAGGGGTTCCTGCTCGAAGTGCTTTTGCTGTCGGTGCCGGCGCTCTGCTACATCGTCTACCTGATCGCCACCGGCCAGGATCATCTGATTTCCGGCACCGGCGCCGACACGGCATTGCTGATCGGCTGCGGCCCGGTCACCGCGGTGCCGCTGCTGCTCTTTGCCTTCGGCGCCAGGCTGCTGCGCCTGTCCACCATCGGCATTATGCAATATATCGCGCCGACCATGGTATTCCTGATCGCCGTGCTGATCTTCGACGAGCCGTTCGGCGGCACCCAGGCTGTCGCCTTTGCGCTGATCTGGGCAGCTCTGGCCATGTATAGCTGGTCGATGTTCAGGGGGCGCGAGGTCCGCCCGCCAGCTCCCGCGACGAGATAAACAAAAGTGCGAGACGGTTTTCCGTCCGGAATTGCGTAAACAAGAAGCAGAGGGCGCCCGATGTACGTTCTGCATATCGGCAACAAGAACTATTCGTCCTGGTCGCTGCGGCCGTGGCTGCTGATGCGTGTCCTCGATATTCCCTTCGAGGAGCGACTGACGCCGTTCCCGACCGGATCGAGTTTCGGCCTCTACCGGCAGTTCTCGCCAAATGGACGCGTGCCCTGTCTTGTCGATGATGGCTGGGCCGTCTGGGATTCGCTCTCAATCGTCGAATACCTTGCCGAACGCCATCAGGGCGTCTGGCCGTCGGAGACGAAGGCGCGCGCCTGGGCGCGCTCGGCCGCAGCCGAGATGCATTCGAGCTTCATCGCGCTGCGCAATGACTGCCCGATGAGCTGCGGCGTGCGGGTAAAGCTTTCGCCCATGTCCGGCGCGCTGAAGCACGACATCTTCCGGATGGGAGACTTGTGGAACGATGGCCTTGCGCGTTTCGGCGGACCTTTCCTGGCCGGCGATCGTTTTGGTGCCGTCGATGCCTTCTTCGCCCCCATCGCGTTCAGGGCGCAATCCTATGGCCTGGCATTCGAAGGCGCAGCCGCCGCCTATCCGTCGCGGCTGCTCGATCTGCCGGCCATGCGCGAATGGTTTGCGGCCGGACTTGCCGAGACGTGGCGCGAACCCGACCACGACGCCGAAGTCGCCGCCGCCGGCGCCGTCGTCGAGGATCTGCGGGCAACCGCTTGAGGCGAGGGCGCGGGCGACAACTTCACCACCCGCGCCGGGCTGACCTACTGGATTATGCCGACGGCATTGGGGGCTGGTGTCTTGGCGTGGATCTTCGCCGCTCCGGCCTTGCCGATGACCGCGACGTCGAGGATGCAGGCATCCAGCAGCGGGCCCTTCTCGACGCCGGCCTTGCCGCAAATGGCCTCGGCCCGCTTAAGCTGGTCCCGCTTCAGGTCCTTCGCATAAAAGGGCTTGCCGGGGATGCCGGTCTTGATCTCCCTGCCGCATACCGAAAGCAGCGAATCCTTGGGATCGACGCGCCAGCTCTCGGCATAGGGATGGTAGATATCCTCGAAGGAAAACGGCGTCTTGAGGATACGGCCTTCCCGTGTCGCCAAAAGGTTGACGTCGTTCTTCGGGTTGGCGAGCAGGCCCTCGACCTTCTCCGGCCATTGACCGAGACCGACCTTGACGTCGATATAGTTTGGCGGATTCAGCGTCGCGACGACGGAATCGCCGCGCGCGTTCCTGATGACATAGACATTGCCGGTTCGCGTCACGTCGGCGCCGTCGGCGAGTTGCAAGGCGCCGCCGCGCAGGCTGACCGGCTTGCTGTCGACGACAAGCCTCTGGGGATTGGCGCAGATGGCGACCGTGGTCTTGCCGAGTCGGGCCGCGACCGCGCTGTTGACGGCCGCGTTCGGCCATGTCGGCGCACCGGAGACCTGACGGTTCTGGACGATGAAGTCCGGCCCGGAATCCGCCAGCACGAAGTCGCCCGAAGCCTGGAAGTCGTAGAGCAGGCCGCTGAACGTCGTCAGATGGGTGTCGCCGACACCGGCCGCGGCCGCGCAGTTCGACGCCGCGCCGCCGGCTGTGCTTTCGACGAAGAGCAGCGCCGGTCCGGGCGGCGGGGCCGAAGGCGCCGTCGGGCCAAAATTCAGGTTGTTGGTCTCGGCGGTGAACCCCTGCGCCACGCAGGTCGGCGAGGCGTTGCCGCCATAAATCACCTGCACCCTCGGCGTCAGCGATGCGCCGCTGTTGAAACTCGCCTGACCGCCGCCGGCGCTGTTGCCGCCATCGCCGAAGATATTGAACTCGGCTGTCTGCCAGCCGGACGCCGCGTTGACGGCGTTGTCGCCGGTGCGCGAATAAATCGTCCCGCCGACCGTCACGTTGATGCTGTCGCCGCCAGCGCCGACATTGCCGGTCAGGCTGAGCTGGGCAAGATTGGTGACTGGCTGCAACGGCACTGGCACCGCGCCCAGGCTGTTGTTCTTCCAGCAATAGATATCGGTGTCGCCGGTGAACGAGAACTGGTTCCAGCTCGCGCCGGATGGGCAGGTCTTGTTGTACTTGATCAGCCAGTACTGGATGTAGCCCCGGGCGATGCTGCCATTGTTCTCGAAGACGAATTGCTGCCAGCCCTGGCAATTGGGATTGGGCGAGCCGGTACAGGACACGGAGCTCGGGAAGAAATTGGTGTTGAGCTGCAATGTATAGGCATTGGCTATCGACGGCCCCGAATTACCGATCGGGCCGCTTTCGCTGGTCACGTTGGTGACGTTGTCGAAGGAGCCGATCGCCGTCGAGATGAAGCCTGAGGGCGCTTGCGCCGCGACGTCGTTGCTGTTGCCCACGGTCAGCGGATGCGGCCCACGCCGCGGCGGCTGCGGATAATTGGGTGTCTCGGTGCAGGTGATCTCCTGCCATTCACGGCTGGGATATTCGGCCTTGAAACAGCCCTTTTTCGGCTGCGGCACCTGCGCCATCGCATTTCGCCAGTCGATTTGCCGGGCGCGTTCCTCCGGCGAGACGGCGGTCGTTGCCTGACTGGCAGTGGCCGCGGCTGGTTTGGTCGTCTCGGCGGCGGCTGAGGCGCCGGAAAGGGCGCCGCACAGCATGGCCGCCAGCGATAGCATGCGCAAGATTCCGGGACTGCTCTTGGGAATGGAATGAAGTTTCATGGGTCAACTCCTGGCTTTTGCTGGCGCCCCCGTTCAATCGGGCGCCCAGACAACCGGGCATCGAAAAAGAAGCCGCGCCGGAAAATTAGCCTGACCACGACTCTTGCCGCCCGGGCTGAACCTATGATCGATTAGAAACGGCGAATGTAACGCCCTTCACGCCCCAAATGCTTCACAAGAAAAATGGCGTGCCAGCCGCGATATACTGAAAATGCGAAGGTCCGTTGCTTTCCTTACACCCGCCCCAGCCGCCGCACGATCGTATAGATGATGCCGGCGATGACGACCGAGATCGCCGTCACCACCCAGAAACCCAGCGGCGTGTCGACCAGCGGCAACCCGCCGACGTTCATGCCGAACAGGCCGGAGATGATTGTCATTGGCAACAGCACCGCCGTCATGACGGACAGGATATAGAGCAACTGGTTCGACCGTTCGGTGAGCTTGGCCATCAGCTCGTCCTGCAACAGGCGCGTGCGCGCCTGCAACTGCTCGCCGTCGTGATGCAGCGTGTGCGCCCGGTGCGATAGCCGCGTCGCCATGTCGTTGATCGGGTCCGGCAGCTCGTTGCGATGTGAGTGGTCGAGGTGGCGGAAGAGGTTGGTGAGCGTCGCCATCTGCCGATGGATCAGCACCAGCTGCCGGCGCGCATCGACCAGCGCCTGGCGCTCGCTGTGCCATGCATCGACGACGATCCGGTCCTCGATGCCGTCCAACGTATCGCCCATCTTGTCGAGCTCGGCCGCCATGCCGTCGAGCGACTGGCCCATCACCGCCTCGATCAGTTCGGCCGGCGTGCAGAATTTTCGCGTGCCGCTCTCCACCAGCTTGCGGATCTTGTCGACCGATTCCAGCGGCTGCTTGCGGGCGCCGACCAGCATCTTGTCGTTGAAGGCGAAACGGAAATGCGTGAGCCCGCGCGCCTCGGCGAAGTCGTGTCTGAGGTCGGGCAGGTCGCCATAGAGGAAGTCGCCCTCGAAATCGATCTGGCAGCCATGGCTGGGCGACAGGAAAGCATCGCGCACCGGCTGCGGCAGAGCCTGCTCGGCGCCGATCTCCTGGCGGGCGCGCATGTCGGTGATCTGGTAGCTGCGCCAGCTCCAATGCGCCTCGGCGGGATCCTTGGTGCGTGAACCGTCGGCCTTGAAATGATAGATGAAGAACAGCCCGTGCTCGTCGGGCAGATAGGGCGAGAGATCGGTGCCTTCGGCGGGGAGGGCGATGTTCATGGCGGCTTCGCCGGCTCTTGATGCGGTCGAGGTCGCGGGGGGCGGCCAGGCAGCGTTTCTAGCATGCGCCACCCGTTTGGGTGTGACAGTTCGATGACGGCCGGCGTCCGGCCCGCCTCAATCCTGATTTCATGTATTCCGAAAAAATTCTCCCGCGCCCGGGAATAAAGCCCGGGCCTTCCGGGTCTTGGCTGTAGCGAGACCGTCCTCCCAAGGCACGCATCAACCAACCCGGAAGGAATACGCGTATGAATAGAACCGTCTTCACCGCTCTCGCCATCCTCGTTGCCACCGGCAGCGCCTTTGCCGGCGGCGACCACTTCCCCTCGACGAATGGCGGCCAGCAGGCCGCCGCCGTCGACACCACCACCACCGCTTCTATCGCGAAGCCCGACATGGACCGCCACGAGATGAAGCCGGCGGCCAGGATCGCTGCGGAAGAGCCCGGCCAGGGCATCTGGGGTCGCTGAGCTAGGAGTCAGGACCGAAAGGTCCTCGCCCAGGAGGCGGGGCCGAAGGTCCTGATGCCGGTGCGAGGAAGGCACGCCTCGCCCTGGGTCAACGACCAGACGTCCCGATCTCCCCGGCGCCGGCCGGTCTTCAGTCGGACCGGCCGGCTCCGGTTTCCGCAGCCGGCGGAGGGTCGCACCGGGCCCTCCGCCATTCTCTCATACCGCCTGAAACCCTGAAGCAAACGCGCAAGCCACAAGAGGAGATTTCTGATGTTCAACATGACACGCCGCATGGTGCTCGGTTCCGCCGCCGCCGCGGCAGTCTTCGGCATTGCCGGCAAGCTGGAATTCGCGCCCGCGGCTTACGCCGAAACCCCGGTCGAGCCGCTGGTCGGCTTCTACAAATACAAGGTCGGCTCGCTCGAGCTCACCGCCATCTATGATGGCATCTGGCGCAAGCCGCACGACCCGGCCTTCATCAAGGATGTGTCGGTCGACGACACCAAGGCGGCGCTCGCCAAGGCCGGACTGACCACCGAATTCATGCCGATCCCGCTCACCGTCGTGGTGCTTCAGATGAACGGCCGCACCATCATGATGGACGCCGGCTCCGGCGTCGGCCAGTGGCAGGCCAACGCCACGCATCTGCCGGCCAACATGAAGGCCGCCGGCATCGACTACAAGGCGATCGACACCATCATGATCTCGCATTTCCATCCCGACCATGTCTGGGGCCTGATGGAGAAAGGCACCAACAATCCGGTGTTCCCGAATGCCGAGCTGATCGTCAACGCCACCGAATACAATTGGTGGACGGATCCGAGCCGCCTCGCCAAGCTGCCCGAGGGCCGCAAGCCGGCGGGCAAGCGCATCGCCGAGAACTTTCCGAAATGGAAGAACTGGAAGCTGGTCGACGACGGCACGGAAGTGGTGCCCGGCATCCGCCTCATGGCGGCGCCCGGCCACACGCCCGGCCATTCCGTCTACCATGTCGATGCCGGCTCCGAGCAGTTCCTCGTCTCGGCCGACACCATGTACGTGCCGGCGCTGCTTGCCCCGCATCCCGAATGGCAGGGCGCTTACGACCAGGATGGGCCGATGGCGATCACCACGCGCCACCGGATCATCGACCAGGTGATCGCCGACAATGTCCGCATCTGCGGGTCGCACTTCCCGTTCCCCGGCACAGGCAGCTTCGTCAAGGACGGCAACGCCTACGCCTTCACCCCAACCCAGATCTGATCAGAATCGGATCCTGAACAGAAAGCGGCAACTCCAATGAAACATGCACTTTTCGCGGTGCTCGGCGCCATTGCGGTGCTCACCGCGGCCCCCATCGCCATCGCCGTGCCGGCCTATGCCGTGGACGACATCGAAGGCGCCGACGCGCCGGATCTGACGGCCGTCAAGGCCAAGATCGAGGCCAAGGACTACAAGGGCGCGCTGGCCGACCTGCGCGACCTTGCGCAGGACACCCAGCAGGCCGACGTCTACAACCTGCTCGGCTTCACGCTGCGCAAGACCGGCGACTACCAGACCTCGCTCACTTACTACACCAAGGCGCTGGAACTTCAGCCCGACCACAAGGCCGCGCATGAATATCTGGGCGAGCTCTATGTCGAGACCGGCGACATGGCCAAGGCGAACGAGCAACTCGCCTCGTTGCAGAAGCTCTGCCCGTCGGGCTGCGAGGAGTTCTCCGACCTCAAGCAGGCCATCGACACCAAGGTGACGAAGTAGGCGGCCCATAAGGGCTCGCCATCCTTTTGGGCGCCACGGCGGTAGCGCCCGAAAACCGGAGCCGGCGTTCCTCTCCCTCGCGCCGGCTCCGACCCTTCAACGCGCGCGTCCATAGGGACGCGCGGCGCGACCTGTTTTCCAAAGATTGGAGCCGACCATGTCACCGATCGAACTTGCCGAAAGACTTCACGCGAGGGACGCGGTCCTGCTGGCCGGCCGGCTGCTGCTGTCCTTGATCTTCGTGCATGAGGGACTGGAGCTGGCGACCCATTTCGAAGGCGCTCAGAAGGCGATGGCCGCGCTTGGCGTCGGCACGCCGCTGCTTTTGGCCACCATCGCGCTGCAGCTCGGCGCCGGCCTCTCCGTGGCGCTCGGCATCCTGGCGCGGCTCGGCGCGATCGGGCTCGGCCTGTTCTGCCTGATGACGGCCGGCCTCTTCCACACCAATTTCGCCAGCCAGAACGAATTGCTGCATTTCGAGAAGGATCTCGCCATCGCCGGCGGCATGTTCATCCTGGCGCTCAGCGGCGCGGGCGGGCTGTCGCTCGATCGAGTGTTGATTGGTGGGATGAAGGGCAGGACGGGCGCAGGCACAAATATTGACACCACAGCCACGCCCGGCGAGCCCCATCTTTCGACCGGTGCGACAAGCCTGCCTGTGTGACAGCCACCCCGCCGCCTTCGCCCTCAGCACTGGCTGGCGAGCGCCGAGAGGCTCCCCAGCAGCTTCGTCCGGTCCTTGCCGATCATCAGCACGCTGCTGTCGGGCGCGAGCAGCGCCGAGAAGGGCAGCATCGCCGCGCCGATCGGCGAGGCCTCGGGGCCGAACTGTCCAGGCACGATTTCCGGCGCGACGATACCGATGGCGCTGACCCGATTGAACTGGCTTTGCACCTTCGCCAGCAGTTCGAGATGGATCGAGCGCGGCAGGATCGAGTCCAGCACGATCGCCTCGATGTCGATGACCGAGGTGATCGCGATGATCGCCTCTACCAGCGCGTTGGCGCAGTCTTCGATCCATTCGAACAGCGGCTCGCGCGCGCCGGCCGGCATGGGGTCGAGCTCCCGCACCCGGACGATCTCGATGCCGCGTGATTTGAGATGGTTGACCAACACATAGATCGAGGCGCGGTGCAGCAGGCTCTGATAGCGCGCGGGCTTGGCCGCCACCGAATCCAGGCTTGACGGCGACACCGGCAGCGGGCCGAGCGCGGCGCTGTTGCCATGCGGGCCGGTATGCACCTTGCCGCTCTGCACTAGGCCGCCGCCGACGAAGGTGTCGATCGAGATATGCATGAAATCGTGAAAGCGCGCGCCGGCACCTTGCACGAGCTCGGCCAACGCCGCCGATGTGGCGTCGTTCTCGGTGAACACAGGGACCTTCGGCGGCGTCGCGAAGAAGGTCATGAGGTCGATCGCTTCCCAGCGATCGCCGAGATCATCGGGAAAGCCGAGCTCCTCGCTCCAGCCGCCGAGGAAATAGGGCGAGGCGATGCCGACGCCGACGATCGAGGCATCGTCGAGGCCGTCGACCAGCGCCTCGAAATTGGTAAGCGAGGTGTTGCCGGCCCTGCGCACCAGATCCGGGTCGGGATAGCGGTATTCATGCGACGCGCGCGCCCGCACCTCGCCGGCGAAGTCGACCAGCACGGCTTCCAGCGCACGCCGGCCGATCTTGATGCCGACGCTGTAGATGCGCTCCGGCGCCAGCCGGTAGAGGATCGAGGGCGACCCGCGCTGCCCGAACCTTTTTCCCACTTGCTTTACGAAACCGGCTTGCTCCAGTCCGTCGACGATGTCGGCGACGGCGGCGGGGGTGAGGTGTGCAGCACGCGCCAGATCGGACTTGGATGCTTCCTTCAAGCGGCGGATGGCGTCGAGAACGAAACGTTCGTTATAGTGCCGAACCTTGACCGAATTACTGCCTTTTCCCGACAAAACGCCATCTCCCAAGTCTGCCGCAAGCGCGGCCGGCTCCATCCGTAGTCACGGCCATAAGGATCCGAGACCACGAGCGAGCGCGACGCGACACTGCGCGTTGCGCACAAGGAAGTCAATTTTCCGGTTGCGAGTTTGACATATTTAATATAGCAAACTGAAAAAATAACTACGACCTGGGAGGAAACGTGCTGCGGCAAGGCGCGCTTGGCGAAGCCGTCGCGACGGCGGCAGAGGCAGTTGCACCGGTGGCGCTGGTCGGCGCCACCAAGGCCTTTGGCGGCACTGTTGCGCTGAAGAACGTTTCCTTCGAATTGCGCTCGGGCGAGGTGCTGGCGCTGCTCGGCGAGAACGGCGCCGGCAAGAGCACCTGCGTGAAGCTGCTCGCCGGCGTGCATGCGCCGACCGATGGCCATGTCGAGGTTGACGGCAAGGCCGCCAGCTTCCGCTCGCCGCATGACGCTCAGGCCGCCGGCATCGCGGTCATGCATCAGCATCCGGGCCTCTTTCCCGACCTGTCGGTCGCGGAAAATATCTATCTCGGTCACATGCCGCGCGACCGTTTCGGCGGCATCGATAACGCCGCCATGCTCGCCGGCGCGCGAAAAGTGCTGGCGACTGTCGGCCTTGCGGTGCCGGCCGACACCAGGCTCGGCGCGCTGCGCACCTCCGAGCAGCAGCTGGTCGAGATCGCCCGCGCGCTCTCGCTCGACGCCCGCGTGCTGATCATGGACGAGCCGACCGCCGCGCTCTCGCAGCGCGAGGTGGAGCGGCTATTCGCCGTCGTCGCCGATCTCAAGTCGCACGGCGTGGCGATGATGTTCGTCGGCCATCGCATGGATGAGATCTTCCGCGTTGCCGACCGTATCGCAGTGCTGCGCGACGGCCGCCTCGTCGGTGTCCAGCCGAAGGCGGAGCTCGGCCGCGCCGCGGCGATCTCCATGATGGTCGGCCGCGAGGTAAGCGATCTCTATCCGGATCGCCGCGAAAAACCCAACGCGCTGGTGCTGGAGGCGAGGGCGCTCTCGCGCGCCGGCGCCTTCGCCGATATCGACCTGAAGCTTCATGCCGGCGAAGTGGTCGGGCTCGGCGGTCTGGTCGGCAGCGGCCGCACCGAGATCGCGCGCGTGCTGTTCGGCATCGACCAGCCTGACGGCGGCGAAATCCTTATCGACGGCAAGCCGGTGCGCTTCACCTCCGCGCGAGACGCCATGGACGCCCGCATCGCTTATGTCTCGGAAGACCGCATGGGCCAGAGCCTGGTGATGGATTTCGGCGTCCTCGACAACGCCGTGCTGCCGGTGCTGGACAAGGCCGCGCGCTTCGGCCTCTACGGCGCCGACCGTGCCATCCGCCTCGTCGCCGATTGGCTGCAGCGCATGAAGCTGCGTTTCGCCGGCTATGGTCAGCCGGTGAAGGAGTTGTCCGGTGGCAACCAGCAAAAGGTGGTGCTGGCCAAATGGCTGCGCACCGAGCCGCGCGTCCTGATCCTCGACGAACCGACACAGGGCATCGACGTCGGCACCAAGGCCGAGGTGCATGCCATGATCGCCGACCTTGCCGCCCAAGGCATGGCGATCCTTTTGATCTCGTCCGAAATGCCCGAGCTCATCGGCATGTGCGACCGCATCGTCGTGCTGCGCGAAGGTCACTGCACCGCGGAGTTTTCGAGCCGTGAGGCGACCCAGGAAAAAGTGCTCGAGGCCGCGACCCGCACGGTCGAGCAGGCCGGCGCGACGACGCAAACAGAGCAGGGCGCGCTCGAGGAAGCAAGCAAAGGCCCCGCGAATATCCTCAAGCGCCGCGAGTTCGGTCTGCTTGCCGCGATGCTGGCGGTCGCCATTCCGGTCACCATCATCAACCCGCGCATGGTCAGCGCCGCCAACCTGACGGCCGTCTCGATGGACGCGGCGCTGCTGGTGGTCGCGGCACTTGCCCAGATGCTGGTGCTGATCACCCGCAACATCGATCTCTCCATCGCCTCGGTGATCGGCCTGTCGGCCTATATGGCGGCCAGCATGGTGCAGGTCTATCCGGGCCTCGACATTACCATTGGCCTCGCGACCGCCTGCGCCGTCGGCACTGTCTGCGGGCTCATCAACGGCCTCGTCGTCACCCGGGGAAAGATCCCGGCGATCGTCGTCACCTTAGCCTCAATGTCGATCTTCCGCGGCTTCAACTCGATCTGGGCCGCCGGTGACCAGATCAGCGCCGACGAGGTGACGCAAAGGTGGCTCGACATGACCGGGCTGAAACTCGCCGGCGTGCCGCTGATCGTCGCCATCGCGGTCCTTATCCTCGGCGCCGGCTATGTGCTGCTCTACCGCACGGCGATCGGGCGCGAGCTGTTCGCCACCGGCTCCAATCCCGATGGCGCGCGCCTCATCGGCATTCCGGTCGACCGGCGCATCCTGATGGCCTTCGGCCTGGCGGGGCTGCTCGGCGGCTTCTGCGGCGCTCTCTGGGCCTCGCGCTACGCGACCATCGACGCGCGCGTCGCGCTCGGTTTCGAGCTGACGGTGATCGCGTCCGCCGTGGTCGGCGGCGTCGCCATCCGCGGCGGGTCCGGCACGCTGCTCGGTATCGTGCTCGGGTCGCTGACGCTGCTGGTGATCAAGAACGGGCTGACCCTGGTGCGCGTCGATCCGCTGTGGCTGCAGGGTGTCTACGGCCTGGTGATCCTCGTCGCCATCGGCATCGACACTTTCATCGTGCGGCGCGCCGAGCAGGCCAGACAGGCGAGGATGAGATGACCAAATTCCTCCGCTCGATCGACTTCTGGGACCTGCTGCTCGCCGCCGCTTGCTTTGCGGTTTTCCTCTATGCCGCGATCTTCGTGCCGAACTTCGTCTCCGGCTTCAACCTGTCCCAGCTTGCCGCCAGCGCTTCGGAGAAGGCGCTGCTGATCCTGCCGATGACGCTGCTGATCATCTGCCGCGAGATCGACTTGTCGATCGCATCGGTGCTGGCGCTCACCTCGGTGATCTTCGGGCTGGCCGTCCAGGCCGGCATGCCGACCTTCGCCGCGATCCCGCTGACGCTTGTCTTCGGCGCGTTGCTCGGCGCCTTCAACGGCTTCCTGGTGTCGGCGCTCGGCCTCCAGTCGCTGGTGGTGACGCTGGGCACAATGGCCCTCTATCGCGGCATCGGCTACATCCTGCTCGGCACCGGTTCGGTCAACATCCTGCCGCCCGAAATCGTCGATTTCGGCATAAACAACCTGCCGGGCACGCAGATCCCCTGGACCATCGTGCCGTTTCTCCTGCTGGCGCCGGTCTTCGCGATCGTCTTGCAGAAGACCGCCACGGGCAAACGGCTCTATGCGCTCGGCGGCAGCCCCGAAGTCGCGCGCTACTCCGGCATCGACACCCGTCACATGGTGCTTTCGCTGTTCGTCGTGTCGGGCGTCGTCGCGGCCATCGCCGGCGTCGTCTACACGGCGCGCCTTGCCAATGCGCGCGCCAACAACGCGCTCGGCATGGAGCTCGACGTCATCACTATCGTGCTGCTCGGCGGCGTCAGCGTCTTCGGCGGCAAGGGCAAGCTCACTGGCGTCATGCTGGCGCTGGTGCTGATTGCCATCATCCGAAACGTGCTCGCGCTCAACCAGATCGGCGGCGACGCGCAAGGCATGATCATCGGCCTGCTTCTGATCGGCTCGCTGCTTATCGGCAATTACTGGCGCTCCCTGGAGGAGCGCCTCTCAAGATCGCGCGCCTTGCGCGAAACCAAGGGGTGATCTCGGGCCCCTTCCTGCAAGCCCGAATTCTTAAACGGAGGAGTGTACAATGAAAGCGTTTCGACTGGCCCTGCTTGCATCCGCGGTTCTGCTTGCCCCTGCTTCGCTGGCCTTCGCCGACGAATGCGCCAAGGAACCGGTGACCGTCGGCTTCCTGCCGAAGCTCGACACCGATCCCTATTTCAAGGTCGCCCAGCAGGGCGCGGAGGAGGCCGCCAAGGAGATCGGCGGCAAGGCGATTCAGGTCGCGCCCTCGCAAGCTACGGCGGAAGCGCAGATCGATTTCATCAACAGCCTTGTCACCCAGAAGGTCGGCGTCATCGCCATCTCGGCCAATGACGCCAACGCCGTCGCCCCGGCGCTGAAGCGCGCGGCGCAGCAGGGCGTCAAGGTCGTGTCCTACGATTCCGACGTCGCCGGTGACGCCCGCGCGGTGTTCGCCAACCAGGCCAAGGGCGACAGCCTCGCCGAGATGATGCTGGAAAGCGCCTACAATCTGATAGGCGGCGAGGGTGATTTCGCCATCCTGTCGTCGACGCCGACCGCCACCAACCAGAACGCCTGGATCGATTTCATGAAGAAGAAGATGGCGGCCGAGCCGAAATTTTCGAAGATGAAGCTTGTGCAGGTCGCCTACGGCGAGGAGAGCGAGCAGGTCAACCAGCAGCAGGCGCTGGCTCTCGTCCAGGCCTTCCCCGACCTGAAGGCGATCATCGTTCCGGCCGGCATCGGCCTGCCGGCCGCGGCACGCGCGCTGGAGGAAGCCGGCCTGATGGGCAAGGTCAAGCTGACCGGCCTCGCGCCCGCGACGCTGATCTCGAAATACATCAAGGACGGCTCCGCCCAGGACATCTGGTGGAACGTCTCCGATCTTGGCTACCTGACCTACCAGGCCGCCCAGGCCCTGGCGCAGTGCAAGATCACCGGCAAGGAAGGCGAGAAGTTCAACGCCGGCCGTCTCGGTGAATACACGATCGGCGCCGGCGGCGAACTGGTGCTGGGCCCGGCCAAGATCGTGACGCCGGAAAACCTGGCCGAGTTCAAGTTCTGATACTTTCCAACCCGGCGGGCGCCTCGGCGCCCGCCGCTCTTTTCTCGATCGCGCGGACGGTTAGGCATGAAGATCCTGCTTGCGGGCGAAACCTTTTCGGCCACCACATCGGTGGCTTCCGGCACCGAGGTGCTGACGAGCGCCGCCTATGTCAACGGCGCCGTCGCCTTCAACGCCGCTCTGGCCGCCGAAGGCATCTCGATCACCCAGATCGGCGGCGAACGCTGCCCGGCCGAATTCCCCTACGACCTCGAAGCGCTGGCGCCCTATGGCGCTGTGGTGATCTCCGATGTCGGCGCGCTGAGCCTGCTGGTCACGCCGCAAGCGCGCGCCGGCCGTGTCGGTGTCAACCGCCTCGACGTTCTGAAAGCCTATGTCGAAAGCGGTGGCGGGCTGATGCTCGCTGGCGGCTATATGGGCTTTCAGGGCATGTTCGGCACGGCGCGCTTCCACGACACGCCGGTGGAAGATGTGCTGCCGGTGCGCTGCCTGCCTTTCGGCGATGGGCTGGAGGTGCCGCAGGGCTTGCAGGCGTCCATCCTTCAGGCGTCTCATCCGATCCTTGCCGGCATCGACGGACCGCTGCCGCCGATCCTCGGCATGAACAAGACGGACTTGCGCCGCGACGGCAGCTCCAGGCTGCTCGCCTCCTGCCATTATCGCGGCGCCGACTGGCCGCTGCTTTCGGTGCGCGAGCACGGCAAGGGCCGGACCGCCGCCTGGACGACCGACATCGGCCCGCACTGGCTGTCGCAGGATTTTTTGGCATGGCCGCTTTACGGCCGGCTGATGGCCAACATCATCCGCTGGATTTCGGGCGACTGACCCGCACCGCTTTGACCGTGCCGCCGCCCGGCGCTCCCTTCGGGCATCGCCAGCTTGACCGCATTGGCGGCGCGGCACTGGTCACCCCCTTTTTTCATTTTGCAACAAGCCAAGACCTAAGGACCGACCATGAGCGACTGGAACGATCTCGTCTCGCATCCTTGCGGCCGAGGCCGGCGGCGCACGTACCATGATCGCCATCGCCGGACCGCCCGCCGCGGGCGCGAGAGCACTGCAAGCGTCGCCGTGCCGACCTTCGACCGGCCGCTCGACCTGTCGCGCGCCGCAGCCCGGCTGATCGCGCCGGCGACCCGCTATGTTGTCGTGGAGGGCAACTACCTGTTGCTCGGCCGCGCGCCATGGTCCGGCCTTGCCCGCCTGTTCGACCTGACGGTCTTCCTCACCGCGCCGCGCGCCGAGCTCGAACGAAGGTTGCTCAAGCGCTGGACCGATCTCAGCTACCCGGATGAATATGCGATCGCCAAGGTTCGCGGCAACGACATGCCCAATGTCGACCTCGTGCTGGAACACAGCATGCCGGCGGATGTGGCGTGGGAGTCGAGGTGAGGGGCCGTCACAATACGCTGGTGATCCCGCCATCCACCAGCAGCGTCTGTCCAGTGACAAAACTCGCGGCGTCCGACGCCAGGAACACCGCCGCGCCCGCCAGTTCCTCGACATCGCCCCAGCGCCGCATCGGCGTGCGGGCGGTGAGCCAACTTGAGAATTTCTCGTCGGCGACGAGTGCGGCATTCAGCTCGGTCTTGAAATAGCCCGGCGCGATGGCGTTGACCCGCACGCCGTGCTGGCCCCATTCGCCGGCCATCGACTTGGTCAGCATGGTAATCGCCCCCTTGCTGGCCGCGTAAGGCGCGATCGAGGGGCGGGCGAGCGCGCTCTGCACCGAGGAGACGTTGATGATTACGCCCTTACGGCGTTGGATCATACCCTTCGCCGCGGCGCGGCTCACCTTGAAGACGCCGTCGAGATTGGTCGCCATCAGCGCGTCCCAGTCGGCATCGGAAAAAGTCTCGAGCGGCGCACGGCGCTGGATGCCGGCATTGTTGACCAGGATGTCGATCGGCCCGGTGCCGGCTTCGCTCGCCGCAATCGCCGCATCGACCGACTGCGTGTCGGTGACGTCGATCAATGACTCCGCGACCGTGTAGCCGCTGCCGCGCAGGCGGTCGCCGGCGGCCTTGAGCTCAGCGGCCTTGCGGCCGCCTATGGTGACGCGCGCGCCGGCGGCGGCCAGCGCCTCCGCGAAGGCGAGGCCCAGCCCACGGCTGGCGCCGGTGATGAAGGCATGCCTGCCTTCGAGGCCGAAGAGACGGCCGAGATAATCAGTCGAACGCAATTTGCACCTTCATCGATGTGTCGACGGGCATTGTCAGCCTGCCCAACAGCTCAAGCAAGCGCAAGGCGTCGGCCAGCACGGTCACGCCTTTGCGGCCTGCCTTAAGCGGCGAGCCACACGTCGGTGAAGTCCAATTCGTATGTCGGATGTGCGTGGCGGTTCATCACCTGCTTGGCCGAATGGCAATAAAGCTTCATCCAATAGGGCTGGATGATCACGCCGGACCGCTGCAGGATCGTCTCGACGTCCTTCATCACCGCCTTGCGCTTCTCGACATCGGCGGTCTTCAGCGCCTCGTCGAGCTTGGCGTCGAATTCCTTCGAGGCGAAGCCGCTCTCGTTCCATGCCTCGCCCGTGCGGTAGGCGAGGGCCAGCACCTGCACGCCCAGCGGCCGCATCGCCCAGTTGGTGGTCGAATAGGCGAATTTCGCCCAGCCGTTCCAGTAGGTCGAGGCCGGCAGCACCGTGCGCTTCACCTTGAAGCCGGCTTCGCGCAACTGCGAAGCGATCGCGTCGGCGGTGTTCTTGCGGTAGTCGTCGTCGATCGAGAACAGCTCGTGCTCGTAGCCCATCTGGCCGGCCTCGGTCATCAGGCGCCTGGCCTCGTCGAGATCGCGCTTGATCGGCGGCAGCTCGGCATATTCGGGATGGATGCGGCAGACATGGTGGTTCTCGCCCACTTCGCCGGCGCCGGCGAGGCCGAGCTTCAGCACCACCGAATTGTCGACGGCAAGCTGCAGCGCGCGCCGCACGCGTTCATCGCTATAGGGCGCGGTCGTCGCATTGGCGCGGGCGACCACCGTCGAGGCCGAAAGGATCTCGCTCTTGGTCAGGCCCATGCCGTCGAACACCGAGATGAAGTCGCCATTGCTGTCGAGATTGGTATGCACCTCGCCGGCCTCGAAGGCGCTGACCAGCGCGTTGGGATCGACGCCGTAATCGATCATCTCGATGCCGTCGAGCAGCGCTTCGCCGCCCCACCATTTGCCGTTCGCGCGGCGCTTGAACACCGCGCGCTGGCCGACATCGAGCGAGACCAGTTCGAAGGCGCCGGTGCCGATCGGATGCTTGGCGAGATCGCCGCCGCTGGCGTCGAAATCGCGATGCACGAGCAGCGCCGGATAATCGGCGAGATTGGGGATCACCGTCACGTCCGGCGCCGAGAGGTTGAGCACGACCGTATGGTCGTCGACCTTCTCGATGGCGTCGGCGCGCAGCCTGCCGCTGTCGCCCTCGGTGAGGCCGGCAAAGCGCCGCGCCATCGAATTGCCCGCGGCCACGGTATCGCACCAGCGGGTGAAGTTGAAGATCACGTCGTCGGCGCTGAAGGCATCGCCATTGTTCCAGGTCGCGTCCTTGCGCAGATAGAGCGTGTAGCGGGTGGCGTCGTCATTCACCTCCCAGCGCTCGGCAAGCATCGGCTTGAAGGTGAAGCTTTCCGTGTAGCGCACCAGTGGCTCGAGGAACTGCCGGCCGATATTGCCGAGATCGGAGGAATCGAACGTGCGCGGATCCTTCAGCCCCGGCACCAGCATCGCCACTTTCAGCACGCCGCCGCGCTTCGGCTCGTCGGCTCGTGCCTCGGTCGGAGCGGCGAGGCCCGCCATCGCATAGGCCGCTGTGGTGGAGGCGCCGAGCGCGCTGGCCACCGCCAGGAACTCGCGACGATCGACCCTGCCTTGTCTCACCGCAGCCTCCCATCCGCCGAGGATGGATGGCAATTTGCGCGTTTCGGTACTCATTGTTTGGTCCCCTGTTGGTTGGTGCGCTCAGGCGGCCGCCGCCCGCCTTGGCTTCCGCAAAGTCTTGACGCCGGCCATCTCGACGAAGTTGGTCGCCGACTCCCACAGATAGTCGCCATAGAGGAATGGCGCGAAATCGCTGGCGCCCTTGATCGGCAGCGGCGCGATCTCGGCGTCGACGCGCGGCTCGTAGAAGAAGGGGATGGAGTAGCGCGCCGTCTTCGGCGCGATCACCCGGTGGCGCGTCGCCTGCACCACACCGCCCGTCCAGCGCTCCAGCAACTGCCCGAAATTCACCGCCAGCGTGCCGTCTGCGGGCGGCACGTCGATCCACTCGCCGGCATGGTTCCTGGCCTGCAGGCCTTCGACGCCGTCCTGCGCCAGCAGCGTGACGAAGCCGGAATCGGCATGCTCGCGGCCGATGACCAGCCGCCGCTCGCCCTTGTGCATGACCGAATATTCAGGCTTCGACAGGTCGACCGCGCCATCCTCGGTGCGCAGCGGATAACGGATCAGCCTGAGCGTCGAGATGCCGCCCTGGAAATGGCCGTCGAAAATGTCGTCCTCGAGCCTGAGGCTGCGCGCGATCGAGGCCATCAGCGCCGCGCCGACCTTTTCCATCGAGCGGTAGTAATGCGCTGCCGCCGCCTTCCATCCTGGAACATCGTTCTCAGCCGGCAGCGGCGTGAGTTCGAGCAGCGGATCGTCGGCCGCGAATTCGGCGTCGGCATGCGCGATGTCCGGCCCCATGTCGATGCCTTCCTTGTAGGACACCGCGGTCGGCTGCAGCGGGAACCAGCCGCGATAATAGTTCGATTTCGATGGATCGAAATTCCAGCGCAGCAGCTTCTGCTTTTCCGCGTCCGGCAAGTCGAAGATCTTCAGCAACTCGCCGCGCCGCTCGCGCGTCAAAAGCTCCGCGCCCGGAAAGCCGCGCGCGGTCATGAAGCCGATGCCGGAGGCAGCAGCGAAGATCTGGCGGTCTGCCTCGTCGCGGGCAGGCGACGGCGGGCCGAACAGCGGCGCGATGTCGATAGCGGGGATGCCCCCGGTGGTGTCGTCGCTCATCTCATGATCCTTGCGATGCTTGGGACCGGGCGTGCCGCAGTCGAATTCGCCGACAGGCGCGAGCACGCCATGAGGCGCGGCCCTTGCTCATTGTCTGGAAGGATTTCTGGATTGCCTGGCATCGCGATCCGTTTCGTTCCGACGCCTTGCCGGTCGGAGAAAAGCGGCTCGAACCCGGTGCCATGGTGGGAAGAAACGTCCAACAGGCAGGCAGCTTTGTCAAGCGTGGGCTGGCGGTTGACAGACCGTCCGGCCTGAACGACAGTCGCGCCACCCCATGGCACAGGGCTTTCAAGGGAACGAGCCGCAATTCGACAGGTCGCAGCGCGACCAGCGGAGAAGCGAGATGCTCGACGAAAGCCGTATCGATCCAACCAACTGTGATTTTCGCGGACGCCCATTGGCACGTGTTCGCTTCGCTGCGAACCAACGTTAGGCGAGGGCGTTCATGTCCATCTCAGGCAAGAACGGCATCGACTGGAAGGCCTTTGCCCGAGCGCTGGGCGGCATCGAGACGTTCGACACGCCCTCGATCGTGAAGAAGCGCTCGCGCGATTTCTTCTGGTACAGCCCGATCCTTAGCCGTGAATTGTCGTCCTGTTTCGGCGATCTCGTCGCCGCGCCGATTACGCTGGACGAACTGGCTTGCTGCCTGGCGGTCGCGGTGGAGTGGCGGGTGCCCATCGTCATCCGTGGCGGCGGCACCGGCAATTACGGCCAGGCGGTGCCGATGGACGGCGGGCTGATCGTCGACATGACCGGCATCTCGCGCGTACTGGAAATCGGTTCCGACACGGTGCGCGCCGAGGCCGGCGCCCGCATCGGCGATATCAACGCCGCGCTCGGGCGCCAAGGTCGCGAACTGCCGATCGTGCCCTCGACCGAAGCGGTCGCCACCATCGGCGGTTTCATCGCCGGCGGCTCGGGCGGCATCGGTTCGATCCGCCACGGCATGCTGCGCGATGGCAAGAACATCCAGGCGATCGCAGTGCTGTCGATGGAGAGGCAACCGGAACGCCACGTCTTCACCGGCCCTGAAATCCTCGCCATCCATCACGCCTGGGGACTGAACGGCGTCATCACCGAGGTGACGCTCGGCACCGTCGCGTCGCCGCGCCGGCGCAACATCATCGCCTCGTTCGACACTTACCGGCACGCCTTCGAGGCCGGCATCGCGCTCGGCAACGCGCGCTCGCTGAGCCTCAAGCTGCTGACAACGATAGACGGCCGCATCGCCGCTTCGATCACCAAGCTCGGGGAGCTCGCAAGGCGCCGGCGCGACCTCGCCATCGTCATCGTCGCCGAGCCGGATGCGGCGGCGGTTCGCGATGTGCTGCGCGACCATGGGGGCACGGTCGAGATCGACCTCGACGCCGATGGCATCGCGGCCTCAGGCCTGCCGGCGCTCTCCGAATTTTCCTACAACCACACCACGCTGCAGATGCTGAAGCAGGACCGCACCGTTACCAACCTGCAGATCACGTTCCCGGCACCGCTCGACAGCGGCCTGATAGAGCCGCTGCAGGAAATCCTCGGCGACGAGGTGCTGATGCATCACGAATTCGCGCTGCTCGACGATCGGCTGGTCGCCTTCGACCTGCCGATCGTGCGCTACACCGACGACGCGCGCCTGACGGAAATCACAGCCATCTACGAAGCGCATGGACTGGGCACTTCAAACCCGCATGTGCCCTATGTCGAAGGCGGCAGCATGAAGCCGGATTTCAAACATCTGGCGTGGAAGAAGCGGCTCGACCCGGACGGTCTGCTCAACTCGGCGAAATCGCGTTTCTGGAACGAGGTGAAGCATTTGTCGGCCGAAGAGATCGAGGCCTTGCCTCGCCGCCGGATGAAGGATCGCAAATAAGCACATAAACTGGTTTTGGCGCCTGCGCGACTTGTGCCGCGCAGGCAGGGTACGCCGCTAGTGCAAGTAACCGAGCAGCCAAAGAACAAGGATGATGGGCAAAGGAATCCCGATAAGCCAAAGCAATCCGCCTCGCAGCATGACGATCTCCAAAATGTTGCTATGTGAGGCAACGCTAATGCGTGATCTTGGTTCCCCGCCCGCGTTCGTACGCTCGCGGCTGGCAGATATTCGCACCTTCGCGAGAATCGTCTCGGCGAATCCGGAGTTGGTCGTGAAGCCGCTGCGCCGCAGCAGCGCGCCGCCGTTAGCCGTTCGAGGGCGCGGTGCATTCCGGACTGGTCGCCGCGATGCTGCGGGATTTTCGCAGAGAACGGCCGGATTTCCATCTGCAATTGCGCAGCCGGCGGACAGCGGCGCGGTTCGAGGATCTGGGCCTCGCCTGGCGCAGGAATGATCGGCGAGCGGTTCTAACAGACCTGAGGAAGCAGATGAGCAGGGAAAATGAGCCACGCGACGCTGCTTCAGGTCAGGCCGGCCTCACCTGAAGCCTACATCTTGTCTATCACCGACCGAACGCCTTCCGTCGGCGCGTCGACCGACGATCCGGCCACCATGATGGCGGCGACGATCGCCTCCGGGTCGTCGACGACTAGCGGCTTCACCCTATGCGCGGTGTGGATGAAGCCTTCCTCGGACATATGCTCGATCAGCGCCAGCATCGGGTCCCAGAAACCCTTGACGTTGGCAAAGACGATCGGCTTGCGGTGATGGCCGAGTTGCGCCCAGGTCATGATCTCGACGATTTCCTCGACCGTGCCGATGCCGCCGGGCAGCGCCACAAAGGCGTCGGATTTCTCGAACATGCTGTGCTTGCGCTCGTGCATGTTATCGGTGATCAAGAGTTCGTCGAGCTTGTCGAGCGCGGTCTCGGTCGCTTCCTTGTTGATCAGGAAGCGCGGGATGATGCCGGTGACCTTGCCGCCGGCCTTGAGCGCGCCATCGGCGACGGCGCCCATGATACCTTTGGTGCCGCCGCCATAGATCAGGCGCAACCCGGATTTGGCAAGCGAGCGGCCGAGCGTGTGGCCGGCCTTGATATAGGCCTCGTCGCGGCCCGGAGACGAGCCGCAATAGACACAGACGGATCGAATCGTGTTCATGGCGATGATTGGTGATGGGGACGGTTGGCGCGGTCAAGCCCGCGGGCGGGCTTTTTCTTGTGAGCATGGAGAAAACACGCTAGACCGGGCGTTAGGTGGCTAAGGGGGCAATAAAGAGTTATGGCTGTCAATCCATTGAAGGCGTTTCTGTTCGCGGCAGGCGGCTCGGTAGCCGTGGCCGGGACCGCCTACGTATCGGGCGCGCTCGATCCGTATCTGAACCAGAAGCCGGCGCAGATCGCAGCGCTGCCGCAGACCGATGCGAAACCGGCTGAATCCTCGAGCACGAGCACAGAGGCGCGCGTCCCCCAGGCTCCGGCGAACACAATGGCGCCAGCCAATACCATGGCGCCCGCCAATAAGATGGCCTCGGCCAACAATGCCACCGCCCCCGCCGCCGCGGCCGGTCCGACACTTCCGACATTCGATGTCGTGCGCGTCGAGGGCAATGGCGCGATCGTCGTCGCCGGCAGCGCCGCGCCCAACGCCAAGGTCGAGATTTTGAATGGGGGCACGGTACTCGGCTCGACCGATTCCGGTCCCGACGGGGCCTTCGCCATCGTGCTCGACGATCCGCTGAAGCCGGGCGACTATACGATCATGCTGCGCCAGACGGTTGGCGGCACGACCGTCGCCTCGGCCCAGACCGCTGTCGTCTCGGTGCCGCAGAGCCCGACCGGCCAGGTGCTGGCCATGGTCGAGGAGCCGGGCAAGGCCTCGCAGTTGATCACCGTTCCTGAGGCCGAGACCAAGCCGGCCGCGACCGACCAGGCCGCACCGGCGGCCCAAGCTCCGGCGACGACCGCTCCGGCTACGACTGCGCCGATCGCGTCCAGCACGGCGCCGGCCGCGACCGCGCCTGCCGCCACCGACCAGGCGTCTGCTCCGGCGGCCGCGCCGGCCGCGGCTGCTGCTTCGGAACCCAAGATCGCCGTCGAAGCGGTCGAGATCGACGGCAGCAAGATCTTCGTCGCCGGCACCGCCGATCCCGGCCGCAAGGTGCGTGCCTATGCCGACGCCATCCTGCTCGGCGATGCAAAAACCTCGCCCGACGGCCATTTCCTGATCGAGGCGACACGCGACATTCCGGTCGGCAACTACACCATCCATGTCGATGGCCTGGACGATGATGGCGTCAAGGTCGTCGCCCGCGCCGCCGTGCCGTTCGAGCGCGAGCCCGGCGAGTCGATCGCCGCCGTCGCCCCGACCGAAACAAAGACCGGCGAGGCCAAGCCGGTCGAGACCAGGCTTGCGCAGGTCCAGGGCGCGGGGTCCCAGTCGGCGGAGGCCAAGCCCACGATGCCTGCGGCAGGCACGGAGACCAAGCTCGCCGAGACGTCGGCAACGGCCACGGCGGAAGCCAACAAGCCCGCTGCGCCTGCCGAGGCGCCTGCAAAGGTTGCTGAAGCGACGCCCTCGACGGACGTGCCCGAGACGGTCGCGCCGAAGCTCGAGCATGCCGGCGGCGCCGTCATCATCCGCCGCAACGACACGCTCTGGCGAATCTCGCGCCGCGTCTACGGCCATGGCGTGCGCTACTCGACCATCTATCTCGCCAACAAGGACCAGATCCGCGATCCCGATCGCATCTGGCCCGGCCAGGTGTTCAAGGTGCCGTCCAAGTCGAAGGAAGGCGAGGACGCCGACATGAAGGCGATCGGCGAGCAGGCGACAGCGGCGCCGGCGAAGACGGAGTAGGGCGGCAGCGTAGACGCCATCGTCGCGTTCCCTTCACATACCCCTCTCTGTCCGGCAGGGCAGAGGGGGCTGTCCCGCCAGAACCTCAAATCTACCCATCCGCCTAGCTTGCCCTCTCACTATCCATCGTCTATCGCCGATGGACGATGGCCGAATCCTCCGAAATCCGCTGCAGCGACAGCCACGCCATGGCGCTCCGCCTGGCAGCGCTCTCGCATCCGGCGCGCATCGAGATCCTGAAGCGCCTTTCGGCCAGCCACTGCTGCTCGTGCCGTGAGGTGGTCGACCATCTCGACCTCGCGCAGTCGACCGTCTCGCAGCATCTTAAGATCCTGGTCGAGGCCGGGCTCGTCAGGCTCGAGGCCGACCGCCAGCGCTCGCGCTATGCCGTCGACCACGCCGCGCTTGAAGGCGTCTCGGCCTCGCTCACCCGACTCGTCAACTTCTGCTGCCCCAGCGGTTTACCCAAAAGGCAAGACTAGTGGCCGAAAAGACCGTATCCGCCGAAGCCGGCACCCTCACCACGCTGCGTAATCTGTGGCCCTATATGTGGCCGGCCGAGCGCGCCGATCTCAGAGCCCGCGTCACTTGGGCGACGCTGCTTCTGATCGTCGCCAAGCTGACGCTGGTCGCCGGCCCCTATTTCTTCAAATGGGCGACCGACGCGCTGGCCCACGCCTCGAAGACGCCACCGCCGCTGCCGTCCTTTTTGCTGGCGCCGGTGGCGCTGGTCATTGCGTACAACGTCCTGCGCCTGATCCAGCTCGGCTTCAACCAGCTGCGCGACGCGCTCTTTGCCCGGGTCGGCCAGTATGCGGTGCGCCAGCTCGCCTTCCGCACCTTCGTCCACATGCACCAGCTGTCGCTGCGCTTCCATCTCGAGCGCCGCACCGGCGGCCTGTCGCGCATCATCGAGCGCGGCACCAAGGGCATCGAGACGATCGTGCGCTTCATCATGCTGAACACGGCGCCGACGATCCTCGAATTCGCGCTGACCGCCGGCATCTTCGCCTTCACCTATGGCTGGAAATATGTGGCCGTGGTGGCGCTTACCGTCAGCCTCTATGTCTGGTTCACCGTCAAGGCCAGCGACTGGCGCATCTCGATCCGCCGCGACATGAACGACAGCGACACCGACGCCAACACCAAGGCGATCGACTCGCTCTTGAACTTCGAGACGGTCAAATATTTCACCAATGAGCGCATGGAGGCCGAGCGTTTCGACCGCTCGATGGCGCGCTACGAGATCGCCGCGACGAAAACCTGGACCTCGCTCGGCTGGCTGAACTTCGGCCAGGGCCTCATCTTCGGTCTGGGCACCGTCATCGTCATGTGCATGTCGGCGCTGGAGGTGCAGGCCGGCAGGCAGACGGTCGGCGATTTCGTCTTCATCAACGCCATGCTGATCCAGCTTTCGGTGCCGCTCAACTTCATCGGCTTCATCTACCGCGAGATCCGGCAAGGGTTGACCGACATCGAGCACATGTTCGACCTGCTCGACGTGCCGCAGGAGATCGTCGACAAACCGGACGCGAAGCCTTTGAAGGTCGGGCCCGGCAAAGTTGAGTTCCGCGACGTGCATTTCTCCTATGATCCCAACCGCAAGATCCTGAAGGGCGTCTCCTTCGACGTGCCGGCCGGCAAGACGGTGGCGATCGTCGGCCCATCCGGGGCCGGCAAGTCGACCATTTCCAGGCTTTTGTTCCGTTTCTACGACGTGCAGGGCGGCCAGGTGCTGATCGACGGCCAGGACATCCGCGACGTCACGCAGGAGAGCCTGCGCGCGGTGCTCGGCATGGTGCCGCAGGACACGGTGCTCTTCAACGACACCATCGCCTACAACATCCGCTACGGTCGTGTCGGCGCCAGCGAGGAGGACGTGCGCAAGGCGGCCGAGCTCGCCCAGATCGGACCGTTCATCGACAAGCTGCCCGAAGGCTACCGCGCGATGGTCGGCGAGCGTGGGCTTAAACTGTCGGGCGGCGAGAAGCAGCGCGTCGCGATCGCCCGCACCATCCTCAAGGCGCCGCCGATCCTGATGCTGGACGAGGCGACCTCGGCGCTGGACAGTCACACCGAGCAGGAAATCCAGGCAGCGTTGGACCAGGTCAGCAAGGGCCGCACCACCATCGTCATCGCGCATCGGCTGTCGACGGTGGTCTCGGCCGACGAGATCATCGTGCTCAAGGACGGCCAGATCGCCGAGCGCGGCACGCATGTGGCGCTGCTGGCCAGGCACGGCCTCTACGCCTCCATGTGGGACCGCCAGCGGGAAGCGACCGAAGCCGAGGAGCGCCTGCGCATCGCCCGCGAGAGCGACGAGCTTGGGGTGGTCGTGCGCAGGAGGACTTCGGAGGTGAGCTGAGGTCTTTTCCTTCTCCCGCAAGGAGAAGGAAAGGGCCAAATCCCCTTGACCTCAACTTACCTTGAGCTTGCAAACCCGTCTCCGAGCCCCTGCGAAGCAACTCGTCCAAGAACGGAGACAGATCGAAATGAGCACCAGAAATCACCGCACCGGCAGCGTGTTCCGCGTCGACAAATTCGTCGTGCCGGCGGAGGCACGCGAGGAAATCCTCAGCAAGGCCAGGATGACGCATGAACTGCTGCGCCAGCAGGATGGCTTCGTGCAGGATTTCCTGCTCGAACAGTTCTCCGGTCCCGGCGAGTTCAACTTCGTCACCGTGGTCGAATGGGAAAGTCAGGCCGCCGTCGACAAGGTGGTGCCGATCGTCAAGGCCGCACATGAGCGCATCGCCTTCAGCGCGCAGGAAACCATCGCGCGCCTCGGCGTCAAGGCCGACATCGCCAACTACCAGCGCGTGCCGGAAATGTAGGACGGCCATCCGGCTCCAGGCACGGGGACAGCGGCGCTCAGCACCTGACCGGTGCGGGTGTCGCTCACCATATTTTCGAACCCACGCCATTCGGCGGCGGCGATGAACAATGTCCTGCCGTCGACGCCGCCCAGCATGCAGGCAAAGCAGCCGCGATCGACCTCGACCCTGTCGATTTTCTCGCCGCCTTCGCGCACCCTGACACAGTGCCGGTTCGGGACGTCGGCGTACCAGACGCAGCCTTCGGCATCGATGCAGATCCCGTCGGGATAGTCGTTGCCGAGATCGGCCCAGACGCGCCGCCTGGAAAAGCTCCCGTCTTCGCCAATATCGAAGGCGGTCAGCCGCCTGGCGTGGGACTCGGCGATGATCAGTGTCCGATTGTCCGGCGTCACCGCCATGCCGTTGGCGAAGGCGATGTCCTCGGCGACCTGTCGCACGCCGCCGTCCGCTGCGACCAGCACGATCGTGCCCGACCCGAAATGCTCGCCCGGCGCCGGTGCCGGCCCGCCGCCATTGACATAGATGTTGCCGCGCCCATCGACGACGATCTCGTTCCATGGGTTCTTCGACAGATGCCTCAGATCGGCATGGGTGGCGAGCGTCCCGCCTGCTTCCTGCCTGAGCAGCAGGCCTTCCCGGCCCGAGACGATAAGCAGCCGGCCATCCGGCAACCAGTCGATCGAATAGGGCAGGACAGCCGGGACGGTAAGCATCACCTCGCCTCGGCCGTTTTCGTCCACCGCGATGATCTCGCCGGTGCCCCAGTTGCAGAGCCAGAGCCGGCCATCATGCCAGCGCGGTGACTCGCCGAAGGCAAGGCTTGTTGTGATGATATTGGCTTTCCTGACGCTGCTCGATGACGACATTGGCTGGCTTCTTGGGCGCGTTGTTCAGCCTAGGACGGATGAGCGTATGGTGCGCCGACATAGTCCTTCAATAATCCGAGCGCGACTATCGCGCGGCCGTCAGCGCCAACAAACCTGATCATATCCTGGTGCCTTTCAAATCCATGGCCTGATGATATTGTCGCGTCACAACAATCCCTTCTCCATTATTGGTTTCATGAAAGCATTTTCGATGTTCGGATTTTTCTCACGCAAATCCAACAGGGCCTCTGAGCAGAAATCGCTAGCTTCCGAACATAAGGGAGGCAGCCCGCTCGTGCCTCTGATTATCGTGTCTCGTTCGAAGGTCGAGAAGGCAAGTGAGAAGTCTTTTGATCTAGTCTTCGCGGTCATGCAATTCGCCGTGACAATCGTTTCCAAGGGACTCTATCGCTACCCCGAGATCAACCCTAAGGCGATGCAGGTCTTTCATGCGGACTGGTATTCCTCGGAGGTAAAGAACGGCGGCCATAGTCAATTCATCCACAATGCGGGCAGCGAAATCGACACCACGATTGCCAACGCTAGAGCCGGGCTCAGCGCGTGTGGTGCAAAAGGACAACTGGCAACTTTGGAAAAGATGTCAGCTTGGGTTGCGAAGCATCCCGACAAAGCAGCGGCGCAAACAGGCTTCGACGGTGGCCGCGACGATTTCCTGGATACGCTCGATGACGCATTCTACGAAGCGGATGAAGCCGCGGCGATTGAGGATTTGCTCGCGCGCTGGATCACGTCTTGGCCCGATCTGCAGATTGTCGATGATGACGATTACGATAATGCGATCGACAAACTCGTTATGGCCAACCCACAACGTGAACGTAGGCTTCTTCATGAGTCGGTCAGCAAACTGGTGAGCCAGATGTTGAGCCAGCGCCACGTAGGCGCCGGGCTCGCCTGCGCCCAGGCGTCGCCATCGGAGATCAAGCTGGCGCTGGGGATGGCAAGGATCCTGGATGTCGAAGGCGAAAAGCAAATGGTCTTCCATCTGCGTACCAGTGCAGAAGAGCTCCGGTTGTGCGCCCCGACAAAGACACACGTCACGGTTTACGAATATATTCCCCCCGACGATCCTCCGGTAATCCGCCCAGGTGAGAACCCATTGGGAGCTAATGCACCGAGGGTCGGGAAACGGCTTGGACGAGCGGAACAGTCGGAGATTGAGACGGTCATCCAACTGTCTGAACAAAATCATGTTCCCGTCGCCGTCGACCTTCTGCTGCGCAAGGCCGGGTTCGATCCGCTGGGTGCCATCGTCTCAGCCAACTCGGCGGTGGAAACGGCGGAAGGGCCAGTGGTGAATTGGGTGGTGCTCGCGTCTGACCGGACCTTCCTCGTCCTGTCTTCGCCGAATAGCAGTGTGCTGTTAAGTGGCGAGAATTACGAAAAGCTCGCCGAGGCTGCCATGTTCGAGCTTGGCGAGCACTTCCATCGCTCCGCCGCCGCTGGATAGATGTCTGTTCGCGTTGCCCATCCTATCCCCCATTGTTGCGTTGCGGGGAGGGGGGCTTTCCGCTATTGAGGCGCAACCTGAAACAGGGACCGCCCCAAGCCCTATGACGCTTCTCGACTCGGTCAAGAATACGTTCGTTCCGATCCATCGCGAAGGCTACCCCTTTATCGCCGCCTTCGCCGCGGCAACGCTGTTTCTCGGCTATTTCTCCTCGATCCTGTTCTGGATCGGGCTGATCCTCACCGCCTGGTGCGTCTATTTCTACCGCGATCCCGAGCGGGTCACGCCGGTCGACGACCGGCTGGTGGTGAGCCCGGCCGATGGCGTGATCTCGGCGGTCGGCTCCGCCGTGCCGCCGAGCGAGCTTGGTCTCGGCTCCGGCGAAATGACCCGGATCTCGGTGTTCATGAACGTGTTTTCCTGTCACATCAACCGCGCCCCGGTGCGCGGTCGGATCACGCGCATCGAGCACAAGCCCGGCAAATTCCTCAATGCCGAACTCGACAAGGCAAGCGCCGAGAACGAGCGCAACGGCCTGGTCATCGACAGCCCGAACGGAACGATCGCCGCCGTGCAGATCGCCGGCCTTGTGGCGCGCCGCATCGTCTGCTGGGCCGAAGCCGGCGGCTCGATCGCGATCGGCGAGCGTTTCGGCCTGATCCGCTTCGGCTCGCGCGTCGACGTCTTCCTGCCGTCGGGCGCCGTGCCGCGCGTCGCGGTCGGCCAGACGGCGGTCGGCGGCGAGACCGTGCTTGCCGAATTCGGCGGCACCGCGGTCACGCCCTTGGTCAGGATTTCCTGAGCGTTGGGCGCGCCGTTCAAAAAATTCGAAGCCCATGCCAGCGGCGGTCCACGCATCCGCGAGATCCCGATGCGCATGGTGCTGCCCAACCTGGTCACCGTGCTCGCCATCTGCGCCGGCCTTTCCGGCATCCGCTTCGCCTTCGAGAACCGCTTCGAGATCGCGGTGGTCATGGTGCTGCTCGCCGCCTTCCTCGACGGCATCGACGGGCGGCTGGCGCGCATGCTGAAGGCGACTTCGAAATTCGGCGCGCAGATGGATTCGCTGGCCGACATCGTCAATTTCGGCGTGGCGCCGGCCCTGGTGCTCTATGCTTTCCTGCTCGATCGCGCCGGCTCGCCAGGGTGGATCGCGGCACTTCTCTTCACCATCGCCTGCGGCATGCGGCTTGCCCGCTTCAACGTGCTGGCCGACGATACCGACCAGCCCGCATGGCAGACCGAATATTTCGTCGGCGTGCCGGCCCCGGCGGGTGCTGTGCTGGTCATGCTGCCGCTCTATCTCTATTTCCTGCGGCTCGGGCTGGAGCCCACCCGACCGGCGGCCTTCGTCGCCTCGGGCTTCACCGTATTGGTGGCATTCCTGCTGGTCAGCCGCCTGCCGGTCTATTCGGGCAAGAGCGTCAAGATACCGGGCGACCGGGTGCTGCCGGTCATCCTCGGCGTCGTGCTCTACATCCTCTTGTTGATGGCCTATCCCTGGTACACGCTGACGGCTTCCGTCGCCGGCTATCTGCTTTTCCTGCCACTCTCGGTGCGCGCCTATTCGAAGCGGGCCATGCGCGAAGGCGAGAAGGTGCCGCCGTCGGATATCGGGTAGCAGGTAGTCTCCCTCTCAAACGGGGAGATCAGGCGGCCGCGCTCAGCCCCAGCCGGTCGATCGCCAGCTTGCGCGCCGAAATGTAATCCGTCTTGCCCGAGCCCAGCACCGGGATCTCGTCGACCTTGATGATGTCGTTCGGCACCATCAACTCGGCCGCGCCTGCCTTCTTGCCGAACTGACGCAGTTCCTCGGCGCTGGCGTCGTCGGCGGTGGTGACCAGCACGATGCGCTCGCCGCGCCTCTTGTCGGGCACGGCGACCGCCGCGTGACGCTCTTCCGGCCATAGCGACTGCACCAGCATCTCGACGGCGCCCAGCGACACCATCTCGCCGGCGATCTTGGCGAAGCGTTTTGCCCGCCCGCGGATGGTGATGAAGCCCTCGCGGTCAACCGAGACGATGTCGCCTGTGTCGTGCCAGCCTTCCAGCCGCTGCAATTCGCCGGGACGATCGGCGGTCATGTAGCCCATCATCATGTTCGGTCCGTCGAGCCACAGCCGGCCGCCCTCGGCGATGCCCTCGACCGGCTCCAGCTTTACGCGGATGGCCGGCAGCGGCCGCCCGACCGTGCCGTCGCGGCCGTGAATGGCTGTGTTCACCGCCACCACAGGTGCGGCTTCGGTCAGCCCGAAACCTTCGACGATCGAGGCCTGGAAACGGTCGCGATAGGTGCGCCGCGTCTCCGGCTTCACCGCTTCGGCGCCGGCCACGACGAAGCGCAGGCTGGAGAAGTCGCCGTCCTTGGCGGTTCGGGCATAGTTGGCCAGAAAAGTGTCGGTGCCGAACATCACGGTCGGCTTCACCTTGCGGGCGATCTCGGGGATGATCTTGTAGTGCAGCGGCGAGGGGTAGAGGAACAGCTTTATGCCCAGCACCAGCGGCAGGATGGTGCCGCCGGTCAGTCCGAAGGAATGGAACACCGGCAGCACGTTGAGCAGGATGTCGGCCGGCGAGACGGAGACGCGTGCCTCGGCCTGCATGACATTGGCAAGCAGGTTGCGGTTCGACAGCACCACTGCCTTCGGCGTGCCTTCCGAGCCGGAGGTGAACAGGATGACCGCTGGTTTGCCCGCCTGCTGCCGCTGCAAAGGCAGGCGCCACAAAAGCGCGGCCGCGACCTTGTCCAGGGTCGTCACGCCGGCGCGCACATCCTCCAGCCACAGCATCTTGGCCCCGCCCGCTTCGACCGCGGCGACGATGTCGTCGATGCTGGCCTTTTCGATGAAGGCGCGGGACGAGACCACGGTGCGGATCACCCCGGTGCGGACCGCCGCGGTCACGCTCGCCGGGCCGGCGGTGTAGTTGATCATCGCCGCGACGCGGCCCGCTGAGATCAGGCCGACGAAGGTGAGCACCACGCCATTGGCGTTGGGTAGGAGCACGCCGACCGCTTCGCCGGGCGCTGTCACCGCCTCGAAATGGCGGCCGAGGACGCGCGCGCCGATGAACAGATTGCGATAGCTGAGCGAGCCGGAAATCACGTCCTCGATGATTGGATGCGAAGGGCCGACGCGATCGGCGGCATCGCGCATGGCAAGGAACAGCCCGCGGTCGAGATTGGTGCCGTAGAGCCGCGCTTCGGCGAGCCGGTCGAACAGCGCGTTGGTGTTGGAGGCCATGTCCGGGTTGCGCGCCACCAACTCGGCGATGGTCATCGGCTCCAGCACGCTCACCGAAAGCCGCGGGAACCAGTGGCGCGGCGCTTTCTCCTTCGGCGTCAGCGACACCGGCAGGTCGCGCGTGCCGGCGACGAAGACCGGCACGATGCGGGCGTCGGCCTGCATGGCGATGCGGGTGATGGCGCGAAATAGCCGGAAGGATTTGACGTCCGGCTCGACATCGTCGGGCAGGTAGACGGCGAGCCGCCCCTTACCCTTCAGCACGCGCACCAGTCGCCGGCTGACGAAGACATGCTCGGCGTTGAAGGCGATGGTGCGGGCAAGCTCGCGCCACGGCTCCAGCCATGGTGAGCGCGCCGAGGCCTCGTCCAGGATATGCAGCGTGTCGTCGGGAAGCAGCGACAGCATCAGCGCCGGCTCGATGCGCGACTGGTGCGAGACCACATAGATCACCGGCGTCTTGGCGCTGCGGGCAATGCGGATGCGGTTGTCGGCGATGCGGTAGGCGAGCTTGAACGGCACGTAGAGCAGCGCCTGGGTGAAGCGCAGGTCGAGCCGGAACCGTTCGATCACCGCGATCAGCAGCCAGGCAAAGACAAGGCCCGCCAGCAGCGCCAGGGTCAGGATCATGCCGCTCTCTCCCAGTCTCCTCCATCGCGGCTCTTGAGCGGCCGCTTCGATGGCAGAGGGTAGCGGAAGTGGGGGCAAGGTCAATGTGGGCTGAAGCAGTGCCTCGATCTCCACTTGAAAGGCTCTGACACATGTCGTAAATAAAATGACACGTGACGGAGAGGTAAAGATGGCCAGTTTCCCGACGGGGTTTGCCGAAGCACCACACATGGAGCCGGAATTCGAACGGCTGATCGACCTGTTCGGCGGGCCGAAGGTTCTTGGATCCTCGGTATCCAGCCCGCTCGAGGCGCATGAAATGATCCTGCATGGAATTCCAAGCCAGGCTCTGGAAAGCCTCGTCAGGCAACTGACCGTCATCGAAGCAGATGCCTTCGAGGCGGCATTCGGCATGAGCGAGCGGACATTTCAGCGGCACAAATCGGATCACTCCCGGACGCTCAATCGGGAGCAAGGCTCAAGGACCTGGAATTTCGCCAGGGTTCTCACCAAGGCCACGTCTGTTTTCGGAAACCAGGAAGCGGCCGAGAAATGGATGATTGAGCCCGCCATGGGGTTGGACAACAGGCGACCGATCGATCTCTTGGCCACAGCGGCGGGTACCATACTTGTCCAGGAATTTCTCGAACGGCTCGACTACGGTGTCTACGCGTGACGCCTTTGGTTCTCTCGGAACGGGCGATGTCCTCGGCTGGAGACTTGATCACAAACGCTTCCAGGCAAGCTGGGACAGCGGCGAGGGAGCCTTCAAACTCGGGGGAAGGTGGAACAGCAAAGGCGTCAGGGCCGTATATGCGTCCGTTGACCCTTCGACCGCCATTCTCGAGGTGGCGGTCCACAAGGGATTTCGCACGCTCGATACAGTCCGCCACGTGCTGACGGCGTTCGAGATCGCCGATCCTTCGAAAATTCATGTGGTGGAAATCGGCGATATTCCAAACGCAAACTGGCTTCGGCCAGGCATTCCAAGCGCAGGGCAGCAACAGTTTGGCGACGGTCTCTTAGCGGAGCACCCCTTATTTCTGATTCCGAGCGCCGTGTCTCAGTATAGCTGGAACCTGGTGTTCGATCCCGGCCGCGCGAGCGGCCTCTACAAGCCGCGCCTGCAGGAGGATTTCGCGCTGGATACCAGGCTTCATCCTCCCGCGAGATAGCGTACCGTCCAGACAGGCGGCGGAGCGAAACACCCTATACTGCCTTCAGCCTCCCGCTGATGAACCGGAACTCCTGGCTCTTGCCGCCATAGCCATAGGCCGCCGCCGGCACTTCGTGCACGAAGGCGTAGCTTTCCTCATGCACGCCGCCAAGCAAGCGGCTGAAGGCTTCGAAAATGGCCTTGAGATAGGCCTCCAATTCGAGCTTGGTGTTGGTGCCGTCGACGATCTTGATGTCGAGCCAGAACGTGTTGGTGCCGTGCTTCGCCAGCGACTTGCCGCCAGCGAACCAGTGCTGCGGCTCGACGTAGTTGACGGCCACGGCGGTGATGGTCGGATCCTTGCGCAGTAGCGACGCCGTGATTTCGGTCGCCTCCTTGGCGATTGCCGCGGACAGCTTGGCGTCGGGCTTGCCGGTGACGCTGATGTTGATGATCGGCATTTTTCTCTCCTTCGGGTTTGGCGCCTCGCGCCTCCGATAGGAGGACCATGTCACCGTCATACCATCAAAAAAATCGAATTGTTTTTGATAATTACTTCGATAACATCGAAGTATGGAAACGCTCGATCCCGATCTTCTGAAGACCTTCCTCGCCTTCGTCGATGGCGGCTCGCTGGCCAGGGCCGCGTCCACTGTCGGGCGCACGCCGTCGGCGGTGACCGCGCAGATGCAGCGGCTCGAAGAGATCGTCGGCGAGCCGCTGCTCACCCCTCAGGGCAGGGGACGCGGGCTGACCCCGGCCGGCGAGGACCTCGTCGGCCATGCGCGGCGCATCCTTGCCGTACACACCGAGGCCTGGCTGGCGCTGAAGGGCGCGCGCGCCGGCGGCCGCATCGCCATCGGCACGACGCAGGATTTCGCCGATCAGGGCCTGCCGGACCTGCTCAGGGCCTTCGCCGTCAGCCATCCGCGCGTCAGGATCGAGCTGCGCGTCGGCCGCTCGCTGGAACTCGGATCGGCGCTGCAGGCGGGCCAGTTGGACCTCGCGATCACGATGCGCCATGCCCCGTCGCCGGATGAAACGGCCGTGATCAGCGAGCCGATGCTGTGGCTCTGCTCGGAAAAAGGCCTAGCAGCGCGGCCCGAAGCGGTGCCGCTGGCGCTGCTCGATCCCTATTGCGGCTTTCGCGAAGCCGCGCTCAATGCGCTCGACGCGGCCGGCCGCCGCTATCGCATCGCCGCCGGCAGCGCCAGCCTTGCCGGCCTGCGCAGCGCGGTCAATGCCGGCATCGCGCTGACGCCGCGCACCCGGCGTTTCGCCCATTCCGGCATCGTCGAGGCATCCGCCGATCTCGACCTCCCGCCGCTGCCGATGGCCGATTTCGCCATCCGGCTCGGCCGCGAGGCTCATCGCCCGGCGCGGGATTTGGCGCAGCTTCTCGGCGACGGCCTGGCCTTGTCCTGAATGGAAACCGTGCCGCCTTGTCCCGGGAGTTCCCGAAGCAATTCCCAAAGAAAAAGCCGACCTTTTTGCGGGTCGGCTTCTAGTCGGACGGGTCGAGGGGTTTGGGGGGACTTGGGGGGTGACCCGTCGAGCTAACAATGCCTGAGTCGGATGATGGTTCCGTGACTGCGAAAATAATTTACGAGCGCGCCGATTTCGCCTTCATCCAATCGCGTCCGGCATGCGCGAAAACCGCGCAAAGCACGATGGCGCCGCCGATGATGCTGGCCATCGGTGGGGCTTCGCCGAGAAACAGCAGGGCAAACAGGATGGCGAACGGCACCTCGGCCGAGCCCAGCAGCCCGGCTTCCGCCGACGGGATGAGCCGCGACCCTTCCGTCCACAGGATCGAAGCCAGCGCGAAAGAGCAGCCGAAGGCGGCGAGCAGCACCACGTCGCGGGCCGACACGGCCAGCGGATCGGTAACGAACCAGCCGAGCACGAAAAGCAGGAAGGCCGAGACAGCGCCCGCCCAGACGACCGGCGAATCGCGAAAAGCGCGCACCATGATCATGTAGAGCGCGCTGCCGGCGGTCATCAGCAGCGCCAGGGCGTCGCCGAACAGGTGCCCGTTGCCGAGGCCGGCGCCCACCATGATGGCGACGCCGCACAGCGACACCGCCGCCGCAACCATCGTCTGCAGCCGGAATTTCTCCCGCACCAACAGGAAAGCGAGCAGCGCCGCGATGAAGGGCGAGGTCGCGTAGATGACGGCGACATTGGCGACATAGGTGAATTTGAAGGCCGAGATGAAGGCGATGCTGGCGGCGGCGCCTTCGACCGCAAGCAGCCAGCCGCGCCAGCCGAGTTTCAGGCTTTCGCGCCCGCCCGAGCGGCGCCGGCGCCGGCGCCACAGCACGTAGAAGCTGATCAGGATCGAGCCGAAAAAACCGCGCCAGCAGGTGATGGTGAGCGGATCGGCCTGGATCGACTTGGTCAGCACGCCGGTGAGCGCGAAGGCGATCGCCGAGGCCGACACCAGGACGATGCCGAGCGTGCGCTCGGCGGCCACGTCGGCGACGGGCGCAAGCTTTTCCGGCATGTCGAGCGTGTCTGTCATGGCGCCAGCTTACCCCGTTGCTCCTGACAGCCTTCTGTCATCAGGCCTGCTCCCGTCTGCGGAAACGCTCGTTGCCGACGATGAGCAGGCCGGCGCCGATGATCAGCGCCGCGCCCGTGAACACTTCCGTGCGCGGCAGGTCGCCCCAGATGGCGTAACCCAGCGCGAAGGCCCAGACCAGCGATGTGTACTCGAACGGCGCCACGATCGACACCGGTGCCCGCTTCATGCCCTCGAACAGCATGTATTGCGCTACGCCGCCGAGCGCGCCGACGCTGACGAGCAAAAGGAACTGCGTTCCGTCGGGCATATGCCACCAGATCAGCGCCGGCACGGCTGAAAAGAGCAGGAAATAGAAATTGTTGAGCACGAGCTGGATCATGGTGCGCTCCTGCATGGCGGTCTTGCGCAACAGCACAACGGCGATCCCCCAAAGGACGGCCGCCGCCAGCACCAGGAGCACAGGCAGCGAGAGGCCGAGCCGGGTTGGATCGCAGGCGATGAAGACGCCGACGAAACCGATGAACACCGCCAGCCAGCGCAGCAGCGGCACCGTCTCGCCCAGGATCAGCACCGAAAGCACGGTGACGATGATGGGTGCTGCGTAATAGATGGTGGTGAGCTCGGCGAGCTGCAGCGAGCGCGCGGCGTTGTAATAGCAAAGCCAGGCGGCCAGCGTGAAGGCGCTGCGCACCAGCATCGGCCTGACGATCGGCGAATCCATCGTGTCGGCGAACAGTCGCCTGCCACCAATGGCGCCGCAAGCGAGGAGCACCGTGATCGAGCGGACGAACATGATCTGCCAGACCGTCATGCCGACGACCAGGAGCTTGATCGAGGCGTCCTGCGTCGAAAACAGGAAATAGGCGGCGGCCGTGAACAGGATGCCGGCCAGCACCCTTTCGCGGCTTTCGAGGACGACGACATCGGCCATGCGGTTTCAGCGTGATTGCGTGAGGCGGTTCCGCCCCAGTCGGGACCGTTGCTCCAGCTATACGGGCGAAAGCTTGCACGGCGCTGCTCCACCGCAGCACTTGCGTTGGCGCAGGTCGTTCGCCGAGGGCCGGTCGGGGGACTACTGCGTCGCCTGATAGAGCTCCGATGCCGCGTCCTTCAGCGCGCGTCGCCCGTCCGGCCGCAGATACATCATGTGGCCGCCCTCGACGACGTCGAGGCGGATCGGCTTGGCGTCGGCGAGCGAGGGAAGCTGGTTCACCAGGTAGCGCGAGGCGAGATAGGGTGTGACGAGGTCGGTGTAGCCGTTGACGATGACGACGCCGAGGGCAGGGTTGAGCGAGCGGGCGCGTTGCAGGTCGTTCATCACGCCGGCATAGCCCTGGCCCGATGTGCCGTAATCCCAGTTCCGGCTGATCTCGCCGTTGAGCAGCCGGTAGCTGACATCGGTGCGGTAGTTGAGCTCGTCGCGGGCATAGGCGACGAAGGCGGAGGTCAACACCGGAACGCTGCGGTCGAGCACCGGGTCGGGGCCGGCGTCACGCGCGCTTTGCGGTGCGATGTCCGCGGTGCCGATGGTGGCGTCGTAGGGGCTGAGCACCTTGCCGGTGGCGCGCTGGAATTCCTTGGCGAAAAGCCCGGTGGGGATGCGGGCGAAATTGCGTTGGACGAGATCGAGCGGCAGGCCGGTGATCTCCGAAACGCGACCGCTGGCGAGCTTGCCGCCTTGCTCCAGCCCGCTGTTCAGCGCCGCCAGGTAATCGCCGAGCGCGTAGCGCTCGACCTCGGCCAGCCTGTCGCGCAACGCATCGCCGTTGACGCCGTCGCCCTTCAGGCGTGTCGCCGCCAGCGAAGGCAATTCCAGCGCCCAATGCAACTGGTCGAACTGGTCTGGGCGCACCAGCATGAATTCCAGCGCTGGCGAGATCAGCACGATGCCGCTGGGGCTCAGGCCGACATCCTCCTGCAGCGTGCGGGCGAGCAGCGCCGCGCGAAAACCGCCATAGCTCTCGCCGGCCAGGAACAGCGGCGATCCGGTGCGGCCGTACTGCGCCAGATAGAGGCGGATGAAGGCGCCGACCGAGCTGGCGTCCGCGTCGACGTTCCAGAATTCCTTCGGCTCATGTCCCGGCGCCTCGCGGCTGTAGCCGGTGCCGACCGGGTCGACGAAGACGAGATCGCTCATGTCGAGCCAGCTGTCGGGATTGTCGATGAGCTTTTGCGGCGGCCGCAGGAATTCGCCGTCGGCGGCGGTCTCGACGATGCGCGGCCCGATCGCGCCGAGATGCAGGTAAGCCGACGCAGCACCCGGTCCGCCGTTGAAGACGAAGGTGATCGGCCGCTCCTTCGCTGGGGCCGGCGACTGCTGCGTGTAGGCGACATAGAAAATCTCGGCCGTGACGTCGCCCTTGCCGGACAAGAGCGACAGCGTGCCGGCCTTGGCCTGGTAATCCAGCTTGCGCCCGGCGAGCGTGATCGAATGCTCGGTCACTTGCGGCGGCGGCAGGAGAGAAAGCACGCCACCGGCCGGCGCGGGTCGTTCCGGCGTTTCGGCGAGGGCCGATGGCGCGAAGGCGGCGAACGCCAGCAGGATGAAGGGGACGAGTCTCAGCTTGGACCTCATGATGCCTCCGCAAAGGGGTTTCGCAATAGGTATGGCCTGGGCCTGTGAAGTCAAAGCAACTACTCGCTCTCGCGATCCGTCACGGTGCCTGAGGCAGCCATACCGGTCCGCCTTGCCGCCATTCGCCAGGTTGAACTTGCGGCGGCATGCGCTACGCTAGGCGCGAATGCTGGCGAATTTTTCCCTCGACCGATTTGCAAGCTGGAGCGGCGGCGTCGCCGCCGCGGCCGGCGCCGCGACGCCCGAGGAATTGTCGGCTCGCTTCACCGCGGCGGCGAGCGTGCTGCTCGGCTCCGATCGCGTCTATGTCGGCTTCTATCGCCGTGACATCACCTCCCTGACGATCGATGACGCCGGCCCTGATCGCTGGAATCGCGACTACGACGCACGCGTCTACCGGCTGGATCCCTTCTTCCAGCGGTTCGCCAGCAGCCGGCAGGATTTCCTGTTGCCGTTATCGGCTCTCCGCAGCGGCGATTTTCAGCGCTCGCCCTATTATCGCGAATTCTATGGCCCCTCGGACAGCTTCGACGAGATAACCGGCGTGTTCAATCTCGACAGGCTGACCGCTGGTTATGTCACCTTTCTGCGACGCAACGGCGCGCCGCCCTTTGGCGAGCAGGACCTGGCGCTCGCCTGCGCCGCGGGCGGCGCAACGAAGCTGGTTCTGGAAAGATTGTTTCACTTGTGCCGCCTCCGGGACAAGGGCGGGGCAGTCGAGGCCGCGCGGTCCCTGCTCAGCGCGCGCGAGAGCGAGATCGCGCGGCACCTGATCGACGGCGGCAATGCCAAGACCATCGCGCGGAGCCTTTCCATTTCGCCGGGCACAGCCCGCAACCACATCAAGCAGGTCTACCGCAAGCTCGGTGTGCATTCCCAGGTGGAGTTGCTGGCAGCCGTTCGCGAAGCCGCGCCCAACTGATGTTGCGCGCCGGCCCTACTGCCCCGTCACCACGCGCGTCCACATACGATTTTGAGACCGCAGCAGCTTCGCGTCGCTGTTGTTGACCACGAACAGCTTGGCCTTCACGTCGTCGGGAGGAAAGACGCCGGGGTCGCTGGCGATCGCCTTGTCCATCAGCGGCAGGGAATCCGGTATCGCGTTGGCATAGGAGACATAGCTGGAGTTGGCAGCGGCGATATCGGGCCGCAAGTTGAAGTTGATCCAGGCCATGGCGTTGTCGGGGTGCGGCGCATCCTTCGGCACCGCCATCGTATCGAAGTTGATGAGCGTGCCTTCCTTCGGAATGGAATAGGCGATCTCCAGCTTCTTGGCGGATTCGGCGGCACGCGTCCTTGCCTGAAGTATGTCGCCCGACCAGCCAAGCACGACACAGATGTCGCCGTTCGCCAGGTCGTTTATGTATTTCGAGGAGTGGAAATAGCGGATGTAGGGCCGCACCTTGGCCATCAGTTCCTCGACCTTGGCGAGGTCGTCGGGACTAGTCGACCGCGGGTCGACATGAAGATAGTTCAGCGCCATCGGGATGACTTCAGCCGGCGCGTCGATCATCGCCACGCCGCAATCGGAGAGCTTCTTGACGACGTCGACGTCGAAGACCATGGCGAAGGAATTCACCGGCGCGTCCGGCAGCCGCTGCTTGACCGCGGCGACGTTGTAGCCGATGCCGTCGGTGACGGCCATATAGGGCACGGCATGCTTGTTTTGCGGGTCCGCGCCGGCGATGAGCGAAAGAGCCTGCGGATCGATCTTCGCGTGGTTTGCAAGCTTGGACGTGTCGAGCTCCAGGAAGGCCCCCGCCTTCACCTGGTTCTTCAGGAACGGATAGGCCGAAGGATAGACCACGTCATATCCGGAGCCGCCAGTGAGCAGCTTTGTCTCGAGCACCTCGTTGCCGTCATAGACATCGTAGCGAACCTTGATGCCCGTCTCCTTCTCGAACTTCTCGGCGGTGTCCGGCGCGATGTAGTCCGACCAGTTGTAGACGTTGACGACTTTTTCCTCGTCCGCCGAAGCCGTGCTGGCGATGCCGCAGGCGAGCCCGGCAAGCAGCGTTGACAGGATCAGGGTGCGCATGAAACTCCTCCTTTTTCGCCTGGGCTGGCACCGATGGATCGCTCAGCCTCAGTTCCGTTTCGAGGCCGGTTAGCCGGCGTTCGCCTTCGCTCAGCGTCGTTGTGGGGCATAGACCGGCAAGGTGATGCAGGCGATATTGCCGCCACCCAGCAAAATCTCGCGGGAGTTCTCGATGCCGACTATTCTGTGGTCGGGGAACAGCTCGGCCAGCTTTGCCTTTGCCTTCACGTCGAGGCCGGAGCCGAACTCTGGCACGACCACGACGCCGTTGCCCGGATAGTAGTTGATGTAGCTCGCCGCGATCCGGTTGCCGGCCGGTCGCGCCCAGGTCGAATCGAGCCGGTCCAAGCTCTCGCTTTCTTCCGGCGTCATCTCGATCGGCATGGGATGAGGCAGACGATGCACCTCGAGGGCATGGCCACGCGCGTCGCGGGCCGAGCGCAGCACTTCCTCGGCTTCCCGCACGATCTCATATTGCGGATCGTCGCGATCGTCGGTCCAGCTCAACGCGACCACGCCGGGGCGCACGAAGCAGCAGACATCGTCGACATGGCCGTCCGTCTCGTCGAACGCAAAGCCGCGGGGCAGCCAGATGATGGTGTCGACGCCGAGATAGTCGCCCAGTTGCCGTTCCACCTCGGCCTTGCCGAGATGGGCGTTGCGATTTCGATTGAGCAGGCATTGCTCCGTCGTGATGAGCGTGCCCTGTCCGTCGCATTGCAGGCCTCCGCCCTCGGCGATCAGCGGCGCGCGATAACGATCCATCCTCTCGATTTCGAGCACCTTTTGCGCCGCCAGGTCGTCCAGGTCCCATGGCGCGTAGAGCCCGCCATCGAAACCGCCATAGGCGTTGAAGGTCCAATCGACGCCGCGCACGGAGCCTTGATCGTTGACGACGAAATTCGGGCCGCTGTCGCGCAGCCAGGAATCGTTGGTGGACATCTCCACCACGCGCACATGCTCCGGCAACCGGGTCCTGGCGTTCTGCCACTGCCGGCTGGATGCCGCCACCGTCACCGGCTCGCTTTGCGCGATCGCCGCAGCGACATTGGCGAACAGCTTCTGCGCCGGCTTGGCGCCGAGGCGCCAGGTGTCCGGCCGCTCCGGCCAGATCAGCCAACACCCCGATTTGGGCTCGAACTCGCCGGGCGCGCGAAATCCGTCCTGTTTCGGCTTCGTCGAAAGGGTACGTGGCATGTGGGGGCACCGGAAAATGGCGGACGACACTCGCCCGGATCAGACTTTTTCGGGGCGTCGTCCGTCAATGTCCCATTTGGGATACCCGGATGCCGGCTGGAGCAAGTCCGGCAGAGGGATTGGGGTGTTTTCGCGGATGGCCACGGACCAAGGAAGCAGGGCCGCTCGCCGTTCCCTTCAACGGCGAAGACCTGGGCCGAGGCGGCAGGGATAAATGCATTGCCTTGCCGATCGATCGGAGCAAATCTCGATCGGACGGCGAATGCCGATGCAGCAACAAGCCGACGAAAAGGACAGGCAATGGACGCGACCGCACTCAAGGCCATGCAGGCTCCGCTGAAGGACGCCTATCGCGACGATGCCGCCAGGGCGCTGATCACGCTCAAGGCGCGCGGAACGCTCGACGACCAGTCGATCGCCTGCAAGGTGGAGACGGGCAGGGCGCTCGCTGTCGCCGGGCTTCATCCGGCCACCGGCGGCTCGGGCCTCGAACTGTGCTCGGGCGACATGTTGCTGGAAGCGCTGGTCGCCTGCGCCGGCGTGACGCTGAAAGCTGTGGCCACAGCGTTGGAGTTCAAGCTCGGCAACGCCACCGTCGAGGCCGAGGGCGACCTCGATTTTCGCGGCACGCTCGGCGTCGCCCGGGACGCGCCGGTCGGCTTCCGCGAGATAAGGCTGAAATTCGATCTCGATACCGATGAGCCGCAGGAGCGCATCGATTCGCTCCTGAAGCTCACCGAGCGCTATTGCGTGGTGTTCCAGACGATCAACAACAAGCCGGCGTTGACGGTGAGCGCGGAGCGCTGAGGCCGCCAATCTCCCCCCGAGTGGGGGAGATGCTCGGCAGGGCAGATAAGGGCGCTGTCCCGCCGACGTCAGGCGTCTAGCCCTACGGCGCGGCCCATGCCTTCGTCATACTCGGGCTTGACCCGAGTATCCATGCCGTGACCCTTGCCGTGAGGCGCGGCAGTGCAGAATTCTATAACCGCAGCAACGCATTAGCGTAACACACGGATCTAGGGTCTGCGCGCGTCGCTTCGCTCCTTGCTCCGCCCTAAAATGACGAAGCAAAAGGTCGCGCCCTCAAAGAAAGAGAGATCAGCCCCGCTACTGCGCCGACGGCGTCTCCGCATCCCCTTCATCGGTGAAAGGCGAAGCGCTCGGAACGCACTGCACGGCCCAGCCCTGAGGGGTCGGCTGCTTCTGATATTCGGTGATCGCGTTGGTGCACTGTTCGCGGGTGTCGAAGGTGCTGGGCAGCACCACCATGCCGCCTTGCGGGCCGGCAATCACCAGATACCAGACCAACGCTACGCTGGGAGTAGCAGCCATGGGAATTCCTCGCTTTGCTGAAATGTCGGAGTCGGACCGATCCTAGCAACTCCCTCGGGGCGGCGAAAGCGGGGCGGCGGCACACGCTTTCGCCGCCCCGGTCACAGACCCGTGAATAAAGGGTCGCGACCCGGCTCACTCGGTCGCGAAGCAGTAGAACAGGCCGTCGCCGCCGGTGCCCTTGAGCGCCTCCTGGCTGCAGCCGCCGCGCGAGGCGTGCGAGGAATTCCACGACCTCGCCGCCGCCGTATCGTCGAGCCCGGTGCGATCGTGATGGCCCATCATGGCGGCGCCCTCGGCGCCGCTCATCGTCCAGTCGCCGCAGGTCTGGTCGGCGATCCTGGTGCCGTCGGGCCTGGTGCCGGTCAGCATGTCGTGGCGGTTCGGCATATCGCCGCGGCCGTTGATCGTCTCGCCCTTTTCGGTCAGCGCCGTCTGCTTGGTGATGCCGTTGGCGTCGCTGTGCAGCGAGGCGACATCGTCGGCGATCTTCTCCCCCTTGGCGTTGAACCATGGCCCCCTGCCGATGCGGTCGCGCGCGTCCTCCGTGCTGCTCGACAGATAGGCATGCCAGGTCTTGCCGGTAACGCCGGCCGCTTCCGCCAGCGACGCGCAATGGGCATCGGCGCCTTTCAGCCCGCCGAGATCGGCGCCATTGCCGGAGCCGACGCTGGTGACGAAGAAACTCATCTTGGCATCTTGCGACAGCGCCACGCCGGCTGTTGCCGCAAGAGCGGCGGCCATGGCGGTGGCGGCAACGAGAAGAAGTCTGCGCATGTCGGTCCTCCGGTTTCGAATGTCCCACATTCGAAGAACGTAGCCGCAGCGCTACTTCATCCGCCTAAAACTCAAGTCTATTCCGGCTGCCGGTAGGCGACGAAGCGGTTGTGCTTGGCCTGGAAGATCAGCCCGGTTTCCTTCAGTTCCGGGCTTGCCAGGGGCACGATGCGCCTGGCGATTTCGGACGGATGCGGCAGCGTCTCCGGGTCTTCGCCGGGCATGGCCTGCGCGCGCATCGCGGTCCGGGTCGCGCCCGGGTCGGCGGCGTTCACCCGCAGCGCCAGGGTCTCGGTCTCATGCGCCCAGGAACGCATCATCGTTTCGACCGCCGCCTTGGAAGCCGCATAGGGCGCCCAGAAGGCGCGCGCCGAATGCGCCGCGTTGGAGGAGAGAATGATGGCGCGGCCGGCATCGGAGAGTCTGAGCAGCGGGTCGAGCGAACGGATCAGCCGCCAGGTCGAGGTGACGTTGATGGTCATCACCTTCTCGAAGGTCTTGGCTTCGACATGGCCGATCGGCGAGATCACGCCAAGCACACCGGCATTGGCAACCAGGATATCCAGCTTGCCCCAGCGCTCGTGGATGGCGCCGCCCAGACGGTCGATGCCGGCCATGTCGGCAAGATCGAGCGGCACCAGCGTCGCCTGGCCGCGGCCATCGGCCTTGATCTGGTCGTCCAGTTCTTCCAGCCCGCCGACCGTGCGCGCCACCGCGATCACATGCGCGCCGGCTGCCGCCATCTCCCTGGCGATGAAATAGCCGATGCCGCGCGAGGCGCCGGTTACGACCGCGACGCGGCCGGAAAGGTCGAGGGTCATGCAGTCAGTTCCGTAAGGTGATGCGGCCTACGCCCCGCTATTCGCCAGCAGCGACAACGTGCGCACATTGTCGTGGCCTTCGAAGTCGAGCAGGCGGGTGGGGTATTGTCCGGTGAAGCAGGCATCGCAGAATTGCGGCTGCTCATGGTCGCGGCCGGCCTCGCCGACGGCGCGATAGAGCCCGTCGATCGACAGGAAGCCGAGCGAATCGACGCGGATGAATTCGGCCATCTCCTCGACCGACATGCGCGATGCCAAGAGCTTCGACTTCTCCGGCGTGTCGACGCCATAAAAGCAGGACGCGCTGGTCGGTGGCGAGGCGATGCGCATATGCACTTCCCTGGCGCCGGCATCGCGCACCATCTGCACGATCTTCTGGCTGGTGGTGCCGCGCACGATGGAATCGTCGACGAGCACCACCCGCTTGCCCTCGATCATGCGGCGGTTGGCGTTGTGCTTCAGCTTCACGCCCATGTGGCGGATGGAATCGCCCGGCTGGATGAAGGTGCGCCCGACATAATGGTTGCGGATGATGCCGAGCTCGAAGGGAATGCCCGCGGCCTGGGAAAAGCCGATCGCGGCCGGCGTGCCGGAATCCGGCACCGGCACGACGATGTCGGCCTCGACCGGGTTTTCCTGCGCCAGTTCCGCCCCGATGCGTTTGCGCACTTCGTAGACATTGCGGCCTTCGACCGAGGAGTCCGGCCGCGCGAAATAGACATATTCGAAGATGCAGAAGCGGGTCTTCTGCGGCTCGAACGGGAACAGGCTTTCGATGCCCTTGGCGGTGATGACCACCATTTCGCCCGGCTTGATGTCGCGCACGAAGCGGGCGCCGATGATGTCGAGCGCGCAGGTTTCGGAGGCGAGGATCCAGGCGCCGTCGAGGTCGCCCAGCACCAGCGGCCGGATGCCGAGCGGATCGCGGCAGCCGATCATCTTCTTGGCGGTCATCGCCACCAGCGAGAAGGCGCCTTCGACCTGCCGCACCGCGTCGATGAAGCGCGAGTTGAGGTCGCGCTCCTTGCTGGTGGCGACCAGATGAAGCAGCGTCTCGGTGTCGGAGGTCGAGGAGAAGATAGCGCCTTGCTTCTGCAGCGCGCGCTGCACGGTCATGGCGTTGGTCAGATTGCCGTTATGGGCGACGGCAAAGCCGCCGTCGGCAAGCTCGGCGAAGAAGGGCTGGATGTTGCGCAGGCCGGCGCCGCCCGTGGTGGCGTAGCGCGTGTGGCCGATGGCGCGGTTGCCTTGCAGGCTGTCGATGACGCGCTGTTTGGTGAAGGTATCGCCGATCAGGCCGACATGGCGTTCGACATGGAACTGGGTGCCGTCATAGGAGACGATGCCGGCGGCTTCCTGGCCGCGGTGCTGCAGGGCGTGCAGCCCGAGCGTGACGATGGCCGCCGCGTCCTGCCGGCCGAAGATGCCGAACACGCCGCATTCGTCGTGGAAATGATCGTCGGCCTCGGCGGAAAGGACCTTGCCTTCATCTGCCGTTGAGTCTGCCATCTGGTGCTCAAGCTCCGCTAAAGCCGCCATATAAGGCGATCGCTCGCCGAACGCAACGCACGCTTTCTTGCATTCACAACCGGCACCAGGCCGGCTTGCGATCAGTTTGCCGGGGCTGGAGCCGGGGCAGGGGCTGGCGTGGCTGGCGCCGGCTCGTTGTCGGCAGGCGCCTCGCCCTCGCTGTCGTCTGGCGCCGGCGCGTTGTCGTCGCCTGGCGGCGGCTCGGCCGCGGGCTGGTCGGTCGTGGCCGGCGCGCCGGCCTGTGGCGTGCCCTTATGCGTGTATTTGTTGACCAGTTCCTCGGTGTTTTCCGGCAGCACGCTTTCGAGCTTGGCGCCGATCGTCTCGAGCAGCGGCCGCGACTTGGCGTTGGCGATCCAGGCAGGCGCCTTGGCGCCGGCCAGCCAGTTGAAGAACAACAGCGCCACCGCGACCACCAGGATGCCGCGCGCCGCGCCGTAGAGGAAGCCGAGGGTGCGGTCGAGCGCGCCGATGCGCGAATCGATGATCCAGTCGGCGAGCTTCATGGTGATGACGGAGACGACGATCAGCGCGATGAGGAAGACGACGCCCGCCGATGCCGCCATCGCGATCTTGTCGTTGTCGACATAGGGCTGAACATAGGGCAGGACAGGCTTGTAGAAGAAGAAAGCCGCGGCCGCCGCCGCCGCCCAGGAAACCACGGAGAGCACTTCGCGGGAGAAGCCGCGCACCATGGCGAGCATTGCTGAGACCAGGGTGAAGCCGACGAGGATTCCGTCAAGCAGCGTAATCGGCATGGTTCTCGCCCCACTTCCTGTCTTACGGCCCGACGAGCCGCATCACTCCGCGTCGTCGGCACGGCCGCGCCGTGAGCCGGCTATGCGCGCCACAAGGTCGGCAAGCTCGGTGGGCTGAAACGCGCCGGCCCCGATCCCCCCGGCAAGTTCCTCGCTGCCGAGCGGCAGCACCGCGCTTCCAAAACCCAGCTTTTCGGCTTCCTTGAGGCGCTGTTGCGCATGCGCAACCGGCCTCACGGCGCCCGAAAGGCTGATTTCGCCGAAATAGACGCAATCGGCGGGAAGGGCAAGACCGGTGAGCGACGAAACCAGTGCGGCGGCGACCGCGAGATCGGCCGCTGGTTCCGAGATCCGGTAGCCGCCGGCGACATTGAGATAGACGTCGTGCTGGCCGAAGCGGACGCCGCAATGCGCCTCGAGCACGGCGAGCACCATCGACAGCCGCGCGCCGTCCCAGCCGACAACGGCGCGGCGCGGCGTGCCGAGCGAGGAGGGCGCGACCAGCGCCTGGATCTCGACCAGCACCGGCCTGGTGCCCTCCATGCCGGCGAAAACCGCGGCGCCCGGCGATTTCGAGTGCCGTTCGCCTAGAAACAGCTCGGATGGATTGGAGACCTCGCGCAGGCCCCTGTCCGACATTTCGAAGACGCCGATTTCGTCGGTCGGTCCGAAACGGTTCTTCACCGTGCGCAGGATGCGGAAGTGATGATTGCCTTCGCCCTCGAAATAGAGCACGGCGTCGACCATGTGCTCGACGACGCGAGGGCCCGCGATCTGGCCTTCCTTGGTGACATGGCCGACGAGCACGATCGCCGCGCCCGTGGATTTCGCGTAGCGGATCATCGCCTGGGCGGCGGCGCGCACCTGGGTGACGGTGCCCGGCGCCGAATCGGCAAGGTCCGTCCACAGCGTCTGGATCGAATCGAGGATGACGAGGTCCGGCCGCTTGCCGTCGGCGATGGTGGCGAGGATGTCCTCGACATTGGTCTCGGCGGCAAGCTCGACCGGCGTCGAGGCGACGCCGAGGCGTTGCGCTCTCAGCCTGATCTGCGCCACCGCTTCCTCGCCCGAGACATAGACGATGCGATGGCCCTTCGAGGCAAGTGCCGCGGCCGCCTGCGTCAAGAGCGTCGACTTGCCGATGCCGGGATCGCCGCCGACCAGAAGCGCCGAGCCGCGCACGAAGCCGCCGCCGGTCGCTCGGTCGAGTTCGCCGATGCCGGAAACGATGCGCGGCGCGTCCTCGATGTCGCCCGACAGGCTGGTCAGCACCACGGCGCGGCCCTTGCGGGCGTTGCGCGTGTTGGCCGGCCCCGAGCCGATCCCGCCGGCGGTGCCTTCCTCGACCAGCGTGTTCCACTCGCCGCAGGCGTCGCACTTGCCGGCCCAGCGCTGATGCACCGATCCGCAATTCTGGCAGATGAACTGGACGCGCGATTTAGCCATGGATTCGAGTCTGCCCGTCAGAGGAGGCGAAGCGTGACCATCCACATTTCCGAGCGTGATTTGGACGACCTGAATGCAATTCAATGCTTCTTGGCGAAAGCCCGAACTTCGGCGAGCGCCTCGTCGAGCAACTGCGGATTGGGCGGTAGCATCTGGCTATCATAGATGGAGATCATGCCCTGGGTCTGCTTCGCAAACTCCGGCTCCGCTTTCTGCGCCTCTTCATCGAGCGCATCGACGTAAAACAGGAAACTCTGCCCGGCCAGAACGGGCACGCCGCATCCTCCCATGATCAATGTGGTCGTGGAGATTACACCGTTAGCCTCCGGCTTGCCCTTGAACACCTCCGCTATCTCATAACGTACATTGACGAGTATTCGGCCATCGTTTGTATCAGCCGGGCCGGTTGCAAGTTTTGTCGGACTGATCTCCGTAGCCGTCACCAAGCCTCGGAATACCAAGGCTGCCTTCGTAAACCCCTGCTGCGACGTCCAACCCACCGGCATGAAACAAGCTGAAGCAGACCCAGGCACACAGATTGCGGTGAAGAGGGCTATGGCAAAAAAGGCTGGAAGCCTGGAACACGCGCCCATGCTCACTCAAACCTCTCCGGCAGATGATGCTCTTCCGCCAGATCGGAGAACCGCGTGAACTCGCCGTGGAAGGCGAGGCTGACAGTGCCGGTCGGTCCGTGGCGCTGCTTGGCAACGATGCACTCGGCCTTACCGCGCGCCTCGTTCATCTCGTTTTCCCACTTGACGTATTCCTCGGTGCCGATCTTCGGTTCGCGGTTCTTGAGGTAATATTCCTCGCGATAGACGAACAGCACCACGTCGGCGTCCTGCTCGATGGAGCCGGATTCGCGCAGGTCCGACAGCTGCGGGCGCTTGTCGTCGCGGCTTTCGACCTGGCGCGACAGCTGCGACAGCGCGATGATCGGTACGCCGAGCTCCTTGGCCAAGGCCTTCAGGCCCGTGGTGATCTCGGTGATTTCCTGCACGCGGTTCTGCGAGGCGCGGGCGGAGGAGCCCTGCATCAGCTGGATATAATCGATGACGATGAGGTCGAGTCCGCGCTGGCGTTTCAGGCGCCGCGCGCGGGCGGAAAGCTGCGCGATCGAGATACCGCCGGTCTGGTCGATGAACAGCGGGATCTTCTGCATCGTCTGCGAGCAGGCGACGAGCTTCTCGAAATCCATCTCGGTGATCTCGCCGCGGCGGATTTTTGACGACGAGATCTCGGTCTGCTCGGAGATGATGCGGGTGGCGAGCTGCTCCGACGACATTTCGAGCGAGAAGAAGCCGACGACGCCGCCATTGGCGGCCTTGAAGCTGCCATCGGCCTGCTGCGCCGGAACGTAAGCCTCGGCGATGTTGAAGGCGATGTTGGTGGCCAGGGAGGTCTTGCCCATGCCCGGACGTCCGGCGAGCACGATCAGGTCGGAGGGCTGCAGGCCGCCCATGCGGCGGTCAAGATCGCGCAGGCCGGTGGCGATGCCGGACAGATGGCCGTCACGCATATAGGCGGCGTTGGCCATGTCGACGGCGGTCTTGACCGCGTCGTTGAAGCTTTCGAAGCCGCCGTCATAGCGGCCGGTCTCGGCGAGTTCGAACAACCGCCGCTCGGCGTCCTCGATCTGGTCGGAGGGCGACATGTCGACCGGCGCGTCGTAGGCGATGTTGACCATGTCCTCGCCGACGGTGATCAGCGCACGGCGCGTCGCAAGATCGTAGATGGCGCGTCCATAGTCAGTGGCGTTGACGACGGTGACGGCCTCGACAGCCAGCCGCACGACATATTGCGCCACCGTCATGTCGCCGACCTTCTCATCGGCCGGCAGGAAGGTCTTCAACGTGATCGGCGTCGCGATCTTGCCCATGCGGATGAGCTCGGCGGCAACCTCGAAGATCTTGCGGTGCAGCGGCTCGTAGAAATGCGCCGGCTTCAGGAAATCCGAGACGCGGTAGAACGCGTCGTTGTTGACGAGGATGGCGCCGAGCAGCGCCTGCTCGGCCTCGATGTTGTTCGGTGCCTCGCGATAAAGCGGCGTTTCCGCCGCGCCGAATTTCAGTGCCGCCTCTGCCATGATATCCCCGATTTCGATCCCGCTTTCCTCGATACCAGAACGGGAAGATTCGGTGCTGACCTTTCTGCAACACTCCTCGGTCCAACCAGCTTGATGCCCAATGTTCACAGGATCAGCAAACCATCCACAGGACAGTATTCCGGTGGCCCGATTCCATTTGACTCGGCAAGCCGTGATTCCTATCGGCGGTCGCCGAACAAAGCAAGAACATTTTCGTCGAGCAAGATCGCATGGGGGCGCGCCTGCCAGGCGTTCAGTGGTTCGACGACGCGGTGCCGTCGGCCTCCGCAGCTCAGTCCAGCGTGTCGCCCCAGTCAGCCCGCCGCGCCGTCTTGAAGACATCGCCGTCGCGCTTGCTGAACAGGCGCTCGCCGGCGCTGCCGTCAGGCCGACACAGTTTCAGCATCACCTTGCCGGAGCCGCCTTTAGGCGGCGCGATCACCCGTGCGGCGCGCGCCGGCGCCGGCTGCCGGGAAGCGGCGAGGTAAATGAATTTCTCGTCTTCCCACGGCACTTCGGCTTCCTTGACGAGACGATGCAGGCGCGAACGCGCGACGCGGCGTGCGAAATGGCACCAGTCGGGCGGCGTGAGCGGGCAGGGCACCGCATGCGGGCATGGCGCCAGCAGGTGCGCTCCCGCCTCGATCAGCTGTTGCCGTGCCTCAAGGATGCGCCGCCAGCCGGCGGGCGTGCCGGGCTCGACGAAGATGAGCGTGTCGGCCGTGAGCCGCCAGAGGCGGTCGATGAGCTTCGGCAGCGACAGAGGCACGATCTCGTCCAGCATATAGGCGGCGCTGACGAGATCGGCGGGCATGATGCCGTCGAGACCGATCGTCGCGTCACCGGCGATCCAGTCCGCGCGGGCGGTAATTGCGCCTTCCGCGAGCGACTGGCCGACCTTGCGCACGGCAGCGCTTGCCTCGACCAGCACCGCCCGTTCCAGCGTAGGCCAGGCGTCAGTCGTGGCCCAAAGCATGGTGCCAGGTCCGGCGCCGATGTCGAGCAGGCTCGCCGGCCGAAAGTCGGGGCGGGCCTCGCTCAACGCCTCGAGGCTGGCGCGCACGGCGGCATAGGTGGCGGGCAGCCGAGTCGCCAGATAGGCCTTGACCGCCATCTCCTCGCCCATGTGCAGGCGGCCGTCGCGCAGCTCGGCGCGGTAGCGTTCGGAAAGCGTCTTTGCGGCCTGTTTCAGCGCCGGCAGCGGCACCCCCTCGAGCAAGCTGTCGACGCCTTGCCGGAACGGGGCGGGCAGTTCCATCTCAGGCTCCCCGCGGCGCAAGAAGGATGACCGAGGCCCCGGCGATGCAGAGCGCAGCGCCGGCCAGATCCCAGCGGTCGGGGCGCACGCCTTCGACCAGCCACAGCCAGCCGAGCGAAGCGGCGATGTAGATGCCGCCATAGGCGGCGTAGGCGCGGCCCGCCGCATCCGTGTCGGCCAGCGACAGCAGCAAGGCGAACAGTGTCAGCGAGACGAGGCCGGGGAGAAGCCAGAGCGCCGACTTTTCCAGCCGCCACCACGCCCAGAAGGAAAAGCAGCCGGCGATTTCGGCAAGCGCGGCTGCGACGTAGATGAGATAGGTCATGAAAAAGGTCTCGCGAACGAGACCTTTTTCATGGCGTCAGGCCGCGATGGCAAGCGGCAATGCGTGTCTATTCCACCTTCTTGCGGCGGGCCGGCTTGGAGGGGGCCGGCGTCGCCGGCTCCTGATGGCCGATATCGCGCAGCTCCAGGGCTTTCTCGCATTTGGCCATGTAGTCGCGCGTCACCGGCAGCGTGTCGTTCACCTTGGCGAGCTGGAACTGGAAGATCACCAGGTCCTGCCAGCGGAAGGCGGCCTCCGACGCGGCGAGATAGAATTCCCACATGCGACAGAAGCGTTCGTCATAGATCGCCTTGGCCTTGTCGCGGTTGGCGGCGAAGCGCTCGCCCCAGTGCTTGAGCGTGTCGGCATAGTGCAGCCGCAGGATTTCGATGTCGGTGACGACGAGGCCCGATTTCTCGATCGCCGGCATCACCTCCGACATCGCCGGGATGTAGCCGCCTGGGAAGATGTATTTGCGGACGAAGGCGCTGGTCGCCCACGGCACGCCGGAACGGCCGATCGTGTGCAGCAGCATCACCCCGTCCGGCTTGAGCAGAGTTGAGGCCTTGTCGAAGAAGGTGCGGTAGTGGTTGACGCCGACATGCTCGAACATGCCGACCGAGACGATCCGGTCGAAGCGTTCGTTCAGCGCGCGGTAGTCTTTGAGCTCGAAATGCACCCGGTCCTGGAGGCCCAGCGCGTGGGCGCGGTCGGTGGCGACACCATGCTGTTCGGTGGACAGCGTGACGCCCTGCACGTCGACGTCGAAAGCTTTGGCGAGATAGAGGCCGAGGCCGCCCCAGCCGGAGCCGATGTCGAGCACGGTCTGGCCTGCCTTGAGCCGGAGCTTGGCGGCGATATGGCGTTTCTTGGCGGCCTGCGCTTCGTCCAGCGTCATGTCCGGCTGCTCGAAATAGGCGCAGGAATATTGCATGTCCTCGTCGAGGAAGAGCTTGTAGAGCTCGCCGGAGAGATCGTAATGGCGCTGCACGTTGCGGCGCGAGCGCGTTGCCGTATTGATCTGCTGCAGCCGGCGGAAGGCGTGGCGCAGCCCCTCGATCGCCTTCGACCACGACACGTCGATGCCGCTCGAGCCCATGTTCTGGAAAGCGATGCGCATCAGCCCAAGAACGCCGCCCTCGGGAATATCCAGCTCGCCGTCCATATAGGCTTCAGGCACGGCCAGCATCGGGTCGAAACTTATGGCACGCTCGGCATGTGTGGTCTTGATGTGGATCCGCACCGGCTCGCCGCTGCCGTCACCGAATTTGTGCGTCGTGCCCTTTGGGCCGGTCACCTTGAGGTCGCCGACCCGAACCAGGCGTTCGAGAACGTGTTTCAACAGGATATTCATGACCAAATGTCCCCTCAGTCGGATCACCCGGTAATCGGACTGGAATGCCAGATCGAAATGCCTCAGCGCGTCGCCCGCGTCCAATCGACGCGCCACGCTGTAATGTGCACAAGATATAGGGTGTCGAAAAGTTCCTTTTGGCACAAAAAAGCCCGGGTCGGAGACCCGGGCGTTGGTCCAGAAATCCTGGACGCCTGCGAACCGAAGCGACGCTTCGGAGGATGTGCCGGTCAGACCCCGAAAATCAGGCGTTCTCTTCGCCGCCTTCGAATTCGGCGTTCGGGTCGAAGAAATTCTCCGGCCGGGCGTTGTCGTTGATGTCGTCGCCATAGATGGCTTCGGCTGTGGTCAGCATCTCGCCCTTGGACTGGCGCTCCGCCTCGTCGGCCGAACGGGCGACGTTGAGGGTCACCGTGACCTCGACTTCCGGATGCAGCGCGATCGCCACATTGGAGAGGCCGATGGTCTTGATCGGCTGGTTGAGCTCGATCTGGTTGCGGTTGACGGTGAAGCCTTCGGCGATCAGCAGATCGGCGATGTCGCGCGTCGACACCGAGCCGTAGAGCTGGCCGGTCTCGCCGGCCGAGCGCACGACGATGAAGCTCTTGCCGTCGAGCTTCTCGGCGACCTGCGTGGCTTCCGACTTACGCTCCAGGTTGCGGGCTTCGAGCTGGGCGCGCTGGCCCTCGAACTTCTTCTTGTTGGCTTCGTTGGCGCGCAGCGCCTTGCCTTGCGGCAGCAGGAAATTGCGGGCGAACCCGTCCTTGACCTTGACGGTCTCGCCCATCTGGCCGAGGCGGGAAATGCGCTCGAGGAGAATGACTTCCATGGTTTCGTTCCTTCGGTTGGCGCCGGCCGAAAGACTGGCGCGATGATCTGGAACAGGTCAGGAAGCTTGGTGCGGCATAGCCGCTCTTGTCGCTGTCCTGCCTGTCTGGGCAGTTAGAGGCAATTGGCCCCAACTCGGGATTTGATGCTCAATCCGACACGCCCGTCGCGCCGGTGAAAAGAGCGGGCGGCGAACCGCCCGCTCGAAATATCAGCGAACCACGTAGGGCAGCAGGCCGAGGAAGCGGGCGCGCTTGATCGCCTTGGCGAGTTCGCGCTGCTTCTTCTGGCTGACGGCGGTGATGCGCGAGGGCACGATCTTGCCGCGCTCGGAAATATAGCGCTGAAGGAGACGCACGTCCTTGTAGTCGATCTTGGGCGCGTTGGCGCCGGAGAACGGGCAGGTCTTGCGGCGGCGATGGAACGGACGCCGGGTCGGGATCTGGTTGATGTCGACCATTATTCTGCAGCTCCTTCAAAGCCTTCGCGCGGACGGCGCGGACCACGATCGCCACCGCCATCGCGGTCGCCACCGAAGCTGCGCGGCGGACGATCGCCGCGATCACGGTCGCCGAAGGAACGCGGCCCACGGTCGCGGTCGCCGAAGCCGCCGCGCTCGGAGCGCTCTTCGCGCTTCTGCATCATCGCCGAGACGCCTTCCTCATGCGCTTCCACCTTGACGGTGAGGAAGCGAAGGACGTCTTCCGACAGGCCCATCTGGCGCTCCATTTCGTTGAGCGCGGCCGGCGGGCAGGTGATGTCCATCAGCGTGTAGTAAGCCTTCCGGTTCTTCTTGACCCGGTAGGTGAGGGACTTCAGTCCCCAGTTCTCGATCCGGCCGACCGATCCGCCATTCGCCGTGATGACGCCCTTGTACTGTTCGACAAGCGCGTCAACCTGCTGCTGCGACAGGTCCTGCCGGGCAAGAAACACATGTTCGTAAAGAGCCATTATGTCTTTCTGCCTTTCTTCGTTTCTCTCACCGGCCCTCGCGGCTAAGCCTCTGCAACTTGTCTGACCCGGTCGCCAAGGCGCGGGGAAGAAAGGAGCATCACGAGACGGTCGAGAGCGGAGACACGGGAGGCTGGAAGCGCTTCTGGCTTCGTGTCGGGGTCTTTGATGACCACGGCCCTCCGTTCAGCCCCCAGCAAGGACCGGCAGATTGCGGGGGTCTATATAGTAATTTCCAGCGAAGGCAAGGCCACGTAATGCCTCAGCCTTAAGCGGGGGCTGTTGCCGAAGCCGGGAACGCGCGGTCCTGCAAAAGCGAGTTGCCGAGTGACGGCAGCCGATCGGACCTATGCGCCCATCAATGCGACCTCAGTAAAAACGTTAGCCATCCGTAATATGCTATAGGCAAAATGTGAGGGTCTGAATTCTATGGGGCGGCTGCAACGGCGTATCGCCTTTACATGTCTTATCTTGGTGGGCGACGCCAACGCCCATAGCTGGTATTCGGGCAAGACTGATCCTGTTCTTAATCTCAAATGCTGCGACGATCATGATTGCCGTCCTGTCGCGTCAAGCGATGTCAGATATGCCAGGCAGGGCTATTACGTTAAGCAACCCGAGCCTTACTCTCGGAACGATCCGCCTACAGGCGAGTGGTTCATTCCATGGAACCGCGTGCAGGCAGCGCCGGATGACCAGTATTATATCTGCGAAAATCTCTACCCGACATTTCGCGTAGGCAGATATCGAATGAGATGGACGTGCTTCTTTGCACCGCGAGCGACGGGTTCAATTTCAGACTGAGGCACTGGCCAAAGTCTGGAGTTCCCTGCATGGCGGGAGAAGGCGCCGCAGTTTCGGAAGACGCCGGCCGTTGCCCGATTAGATCGATTTCCAGTAATCGGGCTTTAACCACCCCATCAGGTTGTGGCGGGTTGTAACGACCCGTTTATCATGAAAGGCGCATGAGAAGCACCCGGGCCGCATCGCGGCGGAAAATCCGGCAATTCCATCGGGCAATTCCAGGGGTCGGGAATGCTTCTCAGGCAGTTTTGGCGCTCAAGGCGCGGCAATTTCTCGTTGATGCTGGCGGTGGGCGTGCCCGCCATGCTGGGCGCGGTGGCGTTTGCCACCGACGTCTCCACCCTGATGCGGGCAAAAAGCAATCTGCAGAACGCGCTGGACGCCGCGAACCTCGCCTCCTCGCATCTGGGCGACGCCGAGACGACGCGCAATGATGCCTTCAACAGCTATTTCCAGGCCAATGTCGCCAGCCACGGCGAACTCTCCAACCCCAAGGCCACGCTCACCGTCGACAGGGGCGTCAACTTCGTCAAGACCAGGGCCACGGCCTCGGCCGACGTCAATCTCAACTTCGCGTTCCTGTTTGGCGCCGAAAAGCATATCAGCGTCGACGCTTCGGCGGTTGAATCGAACAATCAGCTCGAAGTGGTGCTGGTGCTCGACAACACCGGCTCAATGGCCGGCGCGCGTATCACCGCGCTCCGGACCGCGTCCAAGTCGCTGCTCGATTATCTCGAGGCGGTCAAGTCGCCGACCCGGTCCGTGCGGGCCTCGCTGGTTCCCTTCGTCACCGCCGTCAACGTCAATGGCCCCGAATTCGATCCGTCCTGGATCGATATGGACGGCAAGTCGTCCACCAACGGCGTCAACTTTCCGGTCATCGACGGCAAGCGGCCGAACCATATGGCGCTGTTCAAGCAGCTCGGCCAGAAGAGCGGATGGAGCAACACGGGCTGGAAGGGCTGCGTCGAGGCGCGGCCCGGCGCCTTGAACATTTCCGATACGCCGCCGGACCCGACGAAACCCGACACGCTGTTCGTGCCCTACTTCGCACCGGACGATCCCGACATCGCCAAGAGGCCGTCGTCCTCCTATGGCAATTCGTCGACCGGCTACAACAATTCCTATCTCGACGACGCGATCGACAACAGCAAACTCAATCAGAACATTCTGGGCATCGACCTCAGTGGCCTCGTTACCGGCCTGGTCAACGCGCTGCTCAGCGCCGATCTGAAGATCATCGGAAAATATGTCGCCTCGACCACCAAGCTGATCACCGAGACCGGCAGCACGATCACCATCGGCCCCAACCGCGCCTGCCCGACGCCGATCATTCCCCTGACCGACGACTTCGACAAGCTGCGCTTAGCGGCAAGCCAGATGAGCGAATGGAACGGCTCCGGCACCAACGTGTCGGAGGGCTTGAGCTGGGGCCAGCGGGTGCTGTCGCCGCAGCCACCCTACACCGACGCCGCCCCCTATAAGACGGCGGGCGTCACAAAGGTGGTGATGCTTTTGACCGATGGCGAGAACGTCGTCTACGGCGCCTCAAACACGCCGCAGAAATCGGACTACACTTCCTATGGCTACCTCGCCAGCGGCCGTTTCGGTTCGAGCAACCAGACGACGGCGGCGCGCAATGTCGACGGCTGGACCAAGGATGTCTGCACACAGCTGAAGAGCCAGGGCGTGCAGATCTACACCATGGTGCTGCAGGCCGACACGGCGGCTAATCGTTCGCTCTACAGCGCCTGCGCTTCCGACCCGAGCGACTATTACGCCGTCGAGGACCCGGCCAAGCTGCCCAACGTCTTCCGGACCATCGCCAACAAGTTCTCCAGGCTGCAGCTTACCAACTGACGAGGGTGGGCGGCGCGGCACGGGAACGCTCGTATACCGGTCGCTTCTGTGCGCCTGTCCGGCGAACAGAGCCAGGCTTCCGCCGGATAGGTCGATGCTCTTGCCGGCGCCATCGGCACCGGAACGCCCTCCCGACCGACAAGGCAAGTCGCGTCAGAGCCTGCGGAGCGCTTCAGCGGGGAGAAGGCGCGTGGCGCGCCAAGCAGGGTAGAGCGCGCCGAGCGGCCCGGCGATGAAGACGAAGATCAGCGCCTGCGCGATCGACCAGCCTGAAAAATAAGGGACGATCAGGCCCGCCGCGAACTTTGTCTTCGCCGCCAATTCCATGGCAAGGGCGCCGAGAATAATACCGATGACGCCGCCGGCTGCGCTCATGAAAACGCCTTCGATGAGAATGAGCCGAAGAATCCGCCCCGGTGACCAGCCCAGTGCTGCGAGCACCCCAATCTCGAACGTCCGTTCGTTCACGGCCATCAGAAGTGTGTTGGCAACGGCGACAGAGGCCATCATCATGACAACCAGTGAAATAGTCCGGGCAATCGCCTGAAGCAGATCGAAGATGCGAATGCTGTTGGCAAACTGCTCGGTGTCGCCCACCTCGAACCCCGGTGCGGCTGCGACAAGCCGGGTGCGGGCAACAGCGATGTCGTTGTTGTCGAGCGGGCGCTTCAATCTCACCTCGAACAGAGTGAACACATCCTCCCGCGACAGGAGTTGCTGCAGCCCTTCGAGCGGAACGATGGCGCTGTTCTGGTTCAGCATGGACGAGAACGACGCGATGCCGACGATCTGATAGAGTTGGAACTGCAGCTCGACGGTTTCGCCGACCCGCTTGCCCAATGCGCTGGCAATGGATTGGCCAAGGACCACCGGCCACTGGTCTCCCGGCGCGGGGATTCGCCCCGCCACGAGGGGCACGCCTTTCCATAGGAAGCTGCCGCTCGGCCAGCCGGCCATCACGATATTCGCGTCCTCGTCGGCGGTGGTGATGTTGAGGAGAACGCCCGACACGGCCTCGACGTCAGGCACAGCGGAAAGCGCCGGGCCTAGCGACCTGGGCACGGTGCTGCTCACCAGGTTGAACGAGCTGCGCTGGCTTACCACCAGGTCCGCGCCGTTCTCATCGATTCCCGATGCAAACGATCGCTGGACGCCGGCGGTCAGGCCGGTAAGTGCGACAAAACCCGCGACCGCCAAAGCGATGCCGAGCACCGTGAGCAGGGTGCGAAGCGGACGCGCAATGAGACCGCGCAGGGGAAGTGTCAGCTCTGTCATGGCTTAGCGGATCCGCGAAGCCGGCGCAGACGCCGACATCGCCGCCATTCGGCTGTCCGAACGGATGCGTCCGTCCGAGATCTCGACGCGCCGGCCGCACAATGCGGCCACGTCCTCGTCATGGGTCACCACAATCACTGCGGTGCCGAACTCGCGATGCGCATCGCCGATGATGCCCATGACCGATTGGCCCGTCTGCACGTCGAGGCTTCCTGTCGGCTCGTCCGCAAGGAGAAGCTTCGGACGGTTGCCAAGCGCCCGCGCAATTGCAAGCCGCTGGCGTTCGCCGCCGGAAAGCTCGGCCGGCCGCAGCGTAGCGCGATCGGCAAGACCGAAATGCGCCAGCAGTTCCAGCGCGCGAACGCTGCGCTGCCGCGCTCCGCCGAGGTTTCCCAACAGCGCCACCTCGATGTTCTCGCGCGCCGACAAGGACTGGAGCAGGGAGAAATTCTGGAAAACGATACCGATCCTGCTGGCCCGGACGGCTGCCCAGGCAGCCCTTCCATTGACGGCCCGTCCTTCGAACCGGACTTCGCCGCGGGTCGGCCGGTCGAGCCCGCAGATAAGGTTCAGGATTGTGGACTTGCCGCTGCCACTGCGGCCGACAATGGCGACGGTCTCGTTGGTCCCGATCGCCAGCGACACATCCTCAACGGCGACAATGCGGCCGCCGTCGAAGTCGCGACCGACATTGCTCAATTCGACGAGGGCGGACATAAGCACCGGCGAGGAATCATACTCGGCCTTTCCTGAGATCGGCGACAAGCGCGGGGATCGAGCCGCCATTGCCGGCGAGCAGCTGGCCAATGCGATCCCGCTGCTGCACGGTCACCGAGCCGCCGTCGACAAAGACATCGCCGATGCACAATTGTCCGCGGCAGTGGCGCACACGCCAGTCCACGGAGGTCGGGCCGTGGAGCGGCCGGCGGAATTCGCTACGCACGAGGATGTCGCCGTTGGCCAGGGCCTTTGTGCCGAGCACGGTGAAACTCTTGTCCTGCGTCCGCTCGAGCTTGTCGGCCAGCCTGTGGGCGATGGCATAAAGCAGCGCATCGACCACGGCGGCGCGGTCGTCCGCACTGGCGCTGCGCCAATGCGCCCCGAGCACGGCCTGGGCGATCCCCTTTCCGTCGAAGGCAGCGGAGATCGAATGCAGCTGCGCCTTGGCGGGTCCACCGTGCCCAAGCACAATCGCCGCCTGGCGCACGGTCTCAACCAGCTTGGCAGCATCGCTCTGCTCATCGGCAGATGCCGATAGCGGTGAGGCGCAGATGGCGAGCAACAAAGGGACAACGAGCAGCCGCGCCAAAGCTGCCCAACTTGTCTGCGACCATAGGCCTGCCGTCATCATCCCATGTCACCCAATGCGCGGTTGACTGTCAATATTGAGCGTCTCGCGAGCCAGCGCAGGCGCATCCCCGAAGCTGGAAGCGAGCGGTTCGAGGCGGGCTACGCGCGCTTTCTGCCCTTCCGTCAGGTCGGGATGGCGGTTGCGCAGCTGTTTGCCAAATGTCGCGGCGACCTGCAGCATGCGCTCCTCGCAGCCGCGGGAAAATGGCAGGTCCAGTTCGCGGTAGATCCGCTTCATCTCGCCCATCGGGTCGGCAATGAGATCCTGTAGTCGTACCTCTGCGAAGTCGGCGGCTGGAATCCGGGCTCTATCTGCCAGATAGTGCATCTCCGTCGCGAGATAATCGCGCGTGATGATCTCCTCCTGCTCGTCCTCGGGCAGCGGCGACTGCAGGGCGAATGCCCGTTGCAATTCTCGCACCAGAAAGATGTTGGACCGGAATACCGCTTCCGGCGAACGGGAGATGTGGACAAACTTGGCGCCCGGGAACAGTTCCAGCAGGGTGCGGACGCGAGCCGTATGGCTCGGCGACTTGAGCAGAAGTCGCCGCCCGCCTGCGACGAGAGTGAGCTTCTGGACGAATGCGAATTGATGTGAGCGCCAGCGGCTCAGCTCGTCCGCCGAAAGCGCGTCGAGATCGTGATATCGATTGAAGAAGGCTTGCCGGCCGGGAAGCACGGCGCGTCCAGCCAGGATCGACATCCCACCCAGATTGTTCAATGCGAAGTCGTCCTCGGCCGGCAGCCTGGCGCCCACCGGCACGACCGCGTCGAGGCGCGTCAACGGCAGCAAGGGCACGAAAAGGGTGCGCAGGAGAGCCCAGCCAAGGACGAATGTCTGAGGCGCTAGGACCTGCGGCCAGCTCGGCGATCTCAAACTTGGGTCTGCTGCCAGCAGGTTCTGCAAAAACGTCGTCCCGGATCGGAAGTAACCAAGGACGAACACGGGCGCGTTGTCCCGCTCCATCCGGGGAGGCCGCAGCCGCAGCCATGCTGCGAGGATCAGGCGCTCCGGCAGGGAGGCGATCGTGTTGATGCCGGAAAGCAGGAGCAGGAGCACCAGGCGTGGCCAGTAAGCGGGAGGGAACTGGCCTTCCGCGCGCCACAAGACCCGCAATACGGCGTCAAGCGGCGCCACGCACATGAAGTGCGGATACGGCAAGTAGGGCACCAGCCAGCGGGCTGCGAAAGCACGGACCCGGTGCCGGATAATGTTCGACTTCATCAGGCAGTCCGGAACATCATGGTCTCTGTCGTCAATCCGGGCCCGAACGCCATGCCGCAGCCGAGCAGGCCCGACGGCTCCTTCAGCATTTCGGCCATCACGAACATCACGGTTGCTGACGACATGTTGCCGTATCGCCGGAGCACTTCGCGCGATGCTGCTAGCGCGGTCGGCTCCAGTTTGAATGCCCGCTCGACTGCGTCGAGCACCGAGCGGCCGCCAGGATGCACCGCCCACAAATCGATCTCCTTGGCGGGCCTGCCGCCGAGGATGGCCGGATGCTCGTTGCGCAGCGTCTCCCGGACGGCGCCGGGAACCTGGCCGGACAGCACCATGTCGAACCCGTCGTCGCGGATGTGCCAGCTCATCAGCTCCTTGCGCTCCGCCGCCACGATGGCGTGGAAGCTTTCGAGCAGGATGCCATGCGGTTCGGCCGTCACCAGCGAGGCCGCGCAACCGTCGCCCCATAGGCAGAACGAGATCAGCTTCTCGAGCTTCGTGGCTTCCTTGAGATGCAGCGTGCACAATTCGATGTTGACGACCAGCACGCGTGCGCTCGGATCCGAGCGCACGATGTGGCGTGAAAGCTTCAGGGCATTGATGGCGGCATGGCATCCCATGAAGCCGACGATGGTACGCTCGACCGACGTCGACAGGCCGCATCGCTGCACCAGCTCCAGGTCGATGCCAGGCGCTGAAAAGCCGGTGCAACTTGTCACGATCAAATGCGTGATCAGCGAGCGGTCGTCGTTGGTCAGAAGTTTGTCGACGGCCTTTTGCGCGAGCTCCGGCGCGGCGGCTTCGTACATCCGCATACGGATTGCGGTGCTGGCGAACGAGCCTTTGACCGAGGTGCCGTCGCGGTCTATTGCCCCGCCGTGCGGATCGTCGGCAGGCGCAAAGCAGGAATAGCGATGTTCGATCCCGGCCAGAGCGACCATCCGCTCGAAGAGCGCAAGGCTTTGCGCATCGTTTTCAAGCAGCGAGGCTCCATAGCCGAGGAAGAAGTGATGCACGTCGTGTTCGGGAACACACGTGGCAATGCCATTCAGATACGCTTGAGGGGACAAGATAGCTCCGAGAATGAGCCCAATCGGGTCTCATAAGAGGTCTGCGTATTGGGGAAGCGTTCATAAGGTAAACGCCTGCATAGGGCATTTTATTGCGCGGCGCCGATATTTCTCATTAGCAAACTGTGATATCAGCCTCCGATCTTGCATGAAGGGACCGACCTTCGCTTCGCCATCCGGGTTGAGTTCACATGCGAGTTCCGCGATGAACAGTGCGCGCGGCCATGAAGGTACGACCGAATTCTATTGCCGGATTGCCCGCCGAGGCCCTAGATTTCCGATCCAGCGCATGACCGACATAAACATCCGGCATCTAGAGCCAGAACTCCTTGACGGCCTCCCGGCCGATGATTCCCGTGCGATTGCATCCCGTCGCGACCTCGTTCGCATCAATGCGTTGATGTTCCAGGCCAGGATCATGGCATCGCTGATGCGAGCGAATGTGCAAAAGCCACCGCTGCGCATCCTCGAAATAGGCGCCGGCGACGGAAAGTTCATGCTGACGGTGGCGCGGCTGATGGCGCGCTATTGGCCCGACGTCGAGATCGTCATGGTCGACAGGATCGGCCTGATAGGCGAGGACTTGCGCAACTCTTTCGCTGAACTGGGTTGGCGGGCGCAACCCGTAACTGCAGATCTGTTCGATTGGACACAGGACAGGCCCTTCGACCTTGTTTGCGCCAACCTTATCCTCCATCACTTCGATGACATGCGCCTGCTGGAGCTATTTTCTCGGATCATGACGATGGCCCCGACACTCGTCGCGACGGAGCCATTGAGAGCCAAGGTGCCACTTGTGGCGACACGGTTCCTGCGATTGATCGGCGCTTGCGCAGTAACGCTGAACGATGCGGCGCAAAGTGTCCGCGCCGGTTTTCGCGGCACGGAACTTTCACAATTGTGGCAACTGTCAGGTGGAACGCCTGTGATTGAGGGCCGCAGAGGCCTGTTCACGCAAGGTTTTGTCGGTGGCAGCATGCCCGACACGAAATGATGCATGACGCAATTGTCATCGGCGCCGGCCCTGCCGGCAGCTCCACCGCCATTGCGCTCGCCCAACGGGGTTGGTCGGTGGCAATGGTGGAGAAGGTGCCATTTCCTCGCCGAAAGGTCTGCGGCGAGTTTATGTCAGGCACCAGCCTTGCCTTGCTCGATCAGTTGGGCGTTGGCGAAAGCTGGCGCGCGGAAGCCGGGCCCGAAATACGTCGGGTCGGGTTCTTTTCGGGCGATGTCTCTGCGCAGGCCCGAATGCCGACCGCCAGGACGGGTCTTGGCCGCGCGCTCGGCCGCGATCGTTTGGATACCATCCTGCTGCAGGTCGCCGAACGTGCGGGCGTCGAAATTCTCCAGCCTTGCAAGGCGATCGCGATTCGTCGGCGCGATGACTTGCAATTTGTGACTGTGGAGTCGGGTCAGCAACAGAAGGTCCTCAGCGCACCTGTCATCATTGCCGCGCACGGATCCTGGGAAAGCGGGAAACTCCCGAGCCAGCTTGAAAGAACGAGCCAACCTTCCGACCTTTTCGGGTTCAAGGCGCATTTTACCGGCGCCGCGCTGGCGCCCGACCTGATGCCGCTGCTCGTATTCCCAGGCGGATATGGTGGAATGGTGACGGCGGACCATGGCCGGGTTTCAATCTCCTGCTGCATCCGCCGCGATGTTCTATCCGGGCTTCGCCAGCACTTTGGAAATCTTGCGGCGGCGGATGCGGTATCGCGCCATGTCCTGGCCTCGTGCCGAGGCGTAGCAACTGTGCTGGCCGGTGCCGAATTGGATGGCCCCTGGCTGGCTGCGGGACCGATTCATCCCGGTATCCGGGCCGGCTACGATCAGGGCATCTTCCGCGTCGGCAACATCGCAGGTGAGTCGCATCCCGTCATCGCCGAGGGGATTTCGATGGCGCTGCAATCGGGCTGGCTGCTTGCACGAGAACTGATCGCAACGGGCAAAGGTCACGAGGGCCGCGACGCCGCCGGTCATCGCTACGAACGCGAATGGCGTCGGCAATTCTCGACGCGTCTGCGTGCCGCGGCCTTGATTGCCCGGATAGCGCTTGGGCCAGGTGGCGCGACAGCCATGCGCGCCGTGATCAAGAGTTTTCCGGCGGCTTTGACGATTGGCGCGCGACTGAGTGGAAAGACCCAGCCCCTTCCAGGCTTTTGACGTCCAGATTGCGGCGACGAAACCTTCCGAGGCTCCGGAATTGGAGCATCGCTTCCCGCCATGGCCGGGATGGCTGTGATCAGCTTTGACTGCCGCCGCCTCAGCTCGTATGCGCGACGAGCTTGTCCACCGTTTCGGGAAAGAAGTCGGGCGCCGAGCGGCGCTTGCCGAACATTATGTCGTATTGGATGAGCCGGAAATCGTTGATCTTCGGGTCGATCTGCTTCTGCCTCGCCCAGTCCGGCGTCGCTTCGCCCGAGGGCGACAGGAGCAGGTTGCGGTCGACCACCCGGTAGTGTTCGCGCAGCGCGCCGAGGAAACCGGTGTAATAGGGGTGGGTGATGCCCGCGGTGGTCAGGATATGGTAGGGCAGGAAGGCCGGGCTTACCGAGCCCAGGTTCTGCACCGGACCGGAGCGGTTCGACCAGATGACCAGCGGCGTGTCGTGATGCTCGATCGCGGCGCCGGCGTTAGGCTCCCTGCGCGGCGCGACATTGTCCTTGAGATAGCCCGTCTCGACATAGACCGGTCCCAGCGGCGGCAGATGGTCGCCGAAGAAGGCGATGATCGTCGGCCGCCGGCGCGCCTTCGCCCAGTCGATCAGGCGCTTAAGGCCATGGTCGGCGTCGGCCGAGCCTTCGGCATAGGAGAGCAGCGATTCCCGCGCCCAGGAGCTGATCGGCGCATCGACCGAATGCGTCGGGTTGCTGTAGCGGTAAGGCTCGTAAGGCCCATGGTTCTGCAGGCTGACCGCAAAAAAGAACACCGGGTCGTCGCTGGCATCGGCCTCGCGGATGATCTCGTCGGTCATTGCCGCGTCGGAGGCAAGCGGGCCGCGCTTTTCCATCGGCGGCAGCGTCTCTTCAGACTTGAAGTCCTTGAAGCCGAAATCGGCATAGACCGCGCCGCGGTTCCAGAACCAGTTGGTGCCAGGATGGATGGCACGCGCATAGTAACCTTCGCTCTTCAGGAAGGTCGCCAGCGACGGGGTCGGGGTGCGCACATATTGCTGATAGGGGATCGAGCCCGCCGGCAGGAAGGCGTTGGAAAAGCCGGTCAGCGCCTCGAACTCGATATTGGCGGTCATGCCGCCGAATTCGGGAGAGAACATCGAGCCGGAGCGCAAGGCGCGCACTGTCGGGATCGGGTCGGGCTTGATGGTGACGCCGGGCAACTGCGTCGGATCCCAGAAGGATTCGCTCATCACCACCACGATATCCGGCTTCTCGTCCGGCACCGAAGCGGCGACGTCGGGACGCTGGATCGCGGCCATCGCCTTTTCGGTGTAGCCGGGCGGCGCCGAGACATGCGCCATCGGCACGTTCATCGCGAAAGCCAGCGCAAAGCCGTTGGAGGCGTAGTTTTCCTTCTGGTCCCACATGATCGGGATGATCTGCAGCCGGTCGCGCGTCCACGAGAAGGTGGCATAGTCCATGATCGAGACGAAGAAGGCGAGCAGCGGCACGGCAAGCGCCAGCCGCGCCAGGCGGCCTTTGCGGCTGAGGATCGGCACCCGCCTGCGCCAGGTCCGCCAGCCGTAGACAAGCAGCGTCAGCCCGCCGACGATGCCAACCGCCAGCATGACGGCCGTCCATGGCCGCTCGCGCACCAGAAGCGGCATCAGCGCCACGATCTGGCGGGCGAACAGGAAATCCGTCGGATAGAGCGGATCGCCGAGATAGTGCGATTTCTGGTGGCCGACAAAGGCCAGCGCCAGCGTCAGCGGCGCCACGATCATCAGGCTCTGGTGGCTGCGCCCGAATATGGCGTCCAGCCCGACCAGCACCAGGGCAAAGACGATGATGGTGGTCCAGCCCGGCTTGAACGGCTGCAGGAAGAAATCGACCGTGCCGAAGAAATCGCCGCGCACGATCAACTCGATCGCGAATACGAGCAGGGCGGAGACGAGAAGCGTCGTCAGGCCGTAGCGCACGGTCGGCCAGGCCCGTCCCGGCAGGTAGCCGGTGGACGGATCGTCTTCCAAAAACTGCGGCACGGGCTTGGCCGCGCCTTTTCTGATCCTTGCCACTCTACTTCCCCCGGCCAACGCGACACGCCTTCCAGGCCCGTCACGCTTCTGTCATCGAAATGTCACGCAAAGCTAGCGCCTGTGGCGGAAATAAGAAGAGCCAGCAAACTAAACGTGAGCGGTTTTCATCAGGTGTGATCGCCAAAAAGCCTTTCGGAACAGGGAGTCAGCTGGGTTTTCCGGCTGAAATGCTGGCTGAAGAGGCGCCGGCGGGCTTGACTTGGCTGTGCGCCTTGCGCCAGAGGCAGGGAAAAACCAGCCTCTGGAGAGACCCAAAATGGCCGTCGCATTCACCTTTCCGGGACAGGGCAGCCAGGCCGTCGGCATGGGCAAGGACCTCGCCGATGCATTCCCCGAAGCGCGCCGCGTCTTCGAGGAAGTGGACGCCGCACTCGGCGAAAAACTGTCGAAACTCATCTGGGAAGGACCGGAAGAGACGCTGACACTGACCGCCAACGCCCAGCCGGCGCTGATGTCGGTGTCGCTGGCGGCGATGCGGGCGCTTGAAGCGCGCGGCTTCTCGCTGAAGGACAAGGTGGCCTATGTGGCCGGTCATTCGCTCGGCGAATATTCGGCGCTTGCGGCGGCCGGCTTCGTTTCGGTCGGGGACGCCGCGCGGCTGCTTCGGACCCGCGGCAACGCCATGCAGGCGGCGGTGCCGGCCGGCGAGGGCGCCATGGCCGCCATCATCGGTCTCGAGCAGGCCGATGTCGAAGCGGCATGCGCGGAAGCGGCCAAAGGCTCCGTCTGCCAGGTCGCCAACGACAATGGCGGCGGCCAGTTGGTGATTTCAGGCGCCAAGGCGGCGGTCGAGCTGGCGGCGAAGCTGTGCACCGAAAAGGGCGCCAAGCGGGCGCTGATGCTGCAGGTTTCCGCTCCTTTCCACTCGGCGCTGATGGCGCCGGCGGCCGATATCATGCGCGAGGCGCTGGTGGGTGTGGCGAAGCAGGCGCCGGTGGTTCCGGTCGTCTCCAACGTGACGGTGACGCCGACCAGCGACCCTGATGAGATCGTTCGCCGCCTGGTCGCGCAGGTGACCGGCCGCGTGCGCTGGCGCGAGACGGTGGAGTGGTTCGGCGCCAACGGCGTCGCGACGCTTTACGAGGTCGGCGCCGGCAAGGTGCTGTCGGGCCTGGCGCGCCGCATCAACCGCGACATCGCCACCGGCGCCATCGGCACTGCGGCGGAAGTCGAGGCGGCGCTGGCGGCGCTTGGCTGAGGATCGCTCGAACGTTACCGGAGGTGTCGAATGTCTCCTTCGAAGATTGGTCGAAGCAAAACCGAGCACATGGAGGAGCACTATCGCATTGCAGCTGAGATTGTGGAACGCATTCGGCGCGATGACGAGGATGTCCTGAGACCGAAGATTTCTGGCATGGCCTGGATGATTTGACGTATACGGAACCGGGATCGCCCGCGGCGCATTCGGAAAAATGAGGTTGAGAAAATGTTCGAACTGACCGGCCGCAAGGCGCTCGTCACCGGCGCAACAGGGGGCATCGGCGAAGCGATCGCTAGGGTGCTGCACAGCCGGGGCGCTATCGTCGGCCTGCACGGCACCCGTGTGGAGAAGCTGGAAGCCCTGGCTGGCGAGCTCGGCGACCGCGTAAAACTGTTTCCGGCGGACCTGACCAACCGCGACGCGGTCAAGGCGCTCGGACAGAAGGCTGAAGCCGACCTCGAAGGCGTCGATATCCTGGTCAACAATGCCGGCATCACCAGGGACGGCCTGTTCGTGCGCATGTCGGACGCCGACTGGGATTCTGTGATCGAGGTCAACCTCACCGCCGTGTTCAGGCTGACCCGCGAACTCACCCATCCCATGATGCGCCGCCGCCATGGCCGCATCATCAACATCACTTCGGTGGTCGGCGTCACCGGCAATCCCGGGCAGACCAATTACTGCGCATCCAAGGCCGGCATGATCGGCTTTTCCAAGTCGCTTGCGCAGGAAATCGCCACCCGCAACATCACCGTCAACTGCGTCGCCCCGGGCTTCATCGAATCGGCCATGACCGACAAGCTCAACGACAAGCAGAAAGAGACGATCATGGCCGCGATCCCGACAAGGCGCATGGGCACCAGCGTTGAAGTGGCGTCGGCCGTCGCCTATCTCGCCTCCAACGAGGCGGCCTACGTGACCGGCCAGACCATTCACGTCAACGGCGGCATGGCGATGATCTGAGGCAAGGGCGGGCGCCTGTGAAAACAGCCATTTCGGCTTGGACGCCCGCCATTTTTCGTGTAATGCGGCCCGCAACCCGGCGGTTCGGGCAAAAACCGGTCCTGTGGCGTGCGTTGCCCGCGAGACCATCTTTCAGCTTGATTAGCGGCATTCCGCCCGCTAACGAAGATAGACAACTTAAGACGAGGATTGCCCCAAATGAGTGACACCGCAGAGCGCGTCAAGAAGATCGTCATCGAGCATCTCGGCGTCGACGCCGACAAGGTGACGGAGCAGGCGAGCTTCATCGACGATCTGGGCGCGGACAGCCTCGACACGGTCGAACTCGTCATGGCGTTCGAAGAAGAGTTCGGCGTCGAGATTCCGGACGATGCCGCCGAGACCATCCTGACCGTCGGTGATGCCGTGAAGTATATCGACAAGGCCTCGGCCTGAGTTCTTTCGCAGGCATTATCGGGGAGGACCTGCGATGAGGCGTGTCGTCGTCACGGGCCTTGGCCTGCTTTCGCCGTTTGGCATGGGCGTCGAGCACAGCTGGCGGGAATTGCTCTCCGGCCGCAGCGCTTGCCGCCGCGTCACCGAATTCGAGGTGGACGATCTTGCCTGCAAGATCGCCCACATTATCCCGCGCGGCGACGGCTTGAACGGCACCTTCAATCCGGAGGCCGTGCTTGAGCCGAAGGAACTGCGCAAGATCGGCGAGTTCATCCTCTATGGCATCGCCGCCGCCGACGAGGCGCTGGCCGATTCCGGCTGGAAGCCCCAGACGCATGAGGACCAGTGCGCCACCGGCGTGCTTATCGGCTCCGGCATCGGCGGTATCGACGGCATCGCCGAGAACGCGATGATCCTGAAGGAACGCGGCCCGCGCCGTATCAGCCCCTTCTTCATCCCTGGACAGATCATCAACCTGGTCTCGGGCCAGGTCTCCATCCGCCACGGCCTGAAAGGCCCGAACCATGCGGTGGTCACCGCCTGCTCGACCGGCGCGCACGCCATTGGCGACGCCGCCCGGCTGATCATGTGGGGCGATGCCGATGTGATGCTGGCCGGCGGTGCGGAGGCGCCGATCACCCGGCTGTCGATCGCCGGCTTCGCCGCCTGCCGGGCGCTCTCCACCGAGCGCAATGACAGCCCCGAAACAGCTTCGCGTCCCTATGATCGCGACCGCGACGGCTTCGTCATGGGCGAGGGCGCGGGCGTCGTCGTCCTGGAAGAGCTGGAGCATGCCAAGGCGCGCGGCGCCAAGATCTATGCGGAAGTCACCGGCTATGGCCTGACGGGCGACGCCCATCACATCACCGCGCCGGCAGAAGATGGCGATGGCGCCTTCCGCTGCATGACGGCGGCGCTGAACCGGGCGAAGCTCTCGCCGGCCGACATCGACTACATCAACGCGCACGGCACCTCGACCATGGCCGACACGATCGAGCTCGGCGCGGTCGAGCGCCTGGTCGGCAATGCCGCCTCGAAGATCTCGATGTCGTCGACCAAGTCGTCGATCGGTCATCTGCTGGGCGCCGCAGGTGCCGCGGAAGCGATCTTCTCGATCCTGGCCATCCGCGACAACATCGCGCCGGCGACGATCAATCTCGACAATCCGGAACGCGAGACGGCGATCGATCTTGTGCCGAACAAGCCACGCCAGCGCCAGATCGACGTCGCGCTGTCGAATTCCTTCGGCTTCGGCGGCACCAACGCCTCGCTCGTGTTCCAGCGTTACGATGGCTGAAGGGCCAGCCGGAGCAATTCCAGGAAGAGTGCGCAGCGGTTTTCTACCCGGTATTGCTCAGAGACAGACAACCAGCCGGCAGTTCCGCCACCTGCCGTCATTTTTGCCAAATTCTTCCCTAGCTTTTTGCCGGGGGATTCGTTGCAAGATCAGACGGTAGGGCGCGCCATGAGCACAAATCCGGGCAGCACAAATCCGGGCGGCGACGGGGAATTCGGACGGCAAGGCACAAACGGGCCGATCAGGCCGAAGACCGCGGCCGAGGCGTTGCGCCCGGAAGCCGGCACGCCGCCGCCGTCGAAGCGCTCGCGCGCCTCGCGCAGCCAGGTCGTCGTCTTCCTCAATTTCTTCCTCTCCATGGTCATCCTGGTCGTGCTCGCCTCGGGTGTCGCGCTCTATTTCGGCATGCAGGCTTTCGTCGAGCCCGGCCCATCCGCCAATGGCGATACCTTCCTGATCAAGCCGAGCACCGGCGTGCAGGAGATCGCCGACCAGCTGGAACGCCGCAACCTGATCAGCGATGCCCGCATCTTCCGGCTGGGCGTGCGCGCCACGGGCAATGAATCGGCGCTGAAGGCTGGCGAATACGCCATCAAGCCGCGCGCCTCGATGCGCGACATCATGGAGCTCTTCAAGAGCGGCAAGTCGGTCATGTACTCACTCACCATTCCCGAAGGGCTGACGGTCGAGCAGGCGCTGCGCCGCGTCGCCGAGCAGGAGGCGCTGACCGGCGATATGCCGCCGGCCTTGCCGCCGGAGGGCAGCATCGCCACCGACACGCTGCGCTTCACCCGCGGCGCCACAAGGCAGCAGATGGTCGATAAGCTGATCGCCGACCAGAAGAAGCTGGTCGACGACGTCTGGTCGCACCGCGCGCCCGACCTGCCGATCGCCAACATCGACGACTTCGTCACGCTGGCCTCGATCGTCGAAAAGGAGACGGGCAGGAGCGACGAGCGCTCGCGCGTCGCCGCGGTGTTCCTCAACCGCCTGGCCAAGGGCATGCGGCTGCAATCCGACCCGACCATCATCTACGGCCTTTTCGGCGGCAAGGGAAAGCCGGCGGACCGGCCGATCTACCAGTCGGACCTCGACAAGCAGACGCCCTACAACACCTACATGATCAAGGGCCTGCCGCCGACGCCGATCGCCAATCCGGGCCGCGCGGCGCTGGAAGCGGTCGCCAATCCGTCGAAGACCGACGACCTCTATTTCGTCGCCGACGGCAATGGCGGCCATGTCTTCGCGGCGACGTTGGAAGAGCATAACCAGAACGTTGCCCGCTACCGGGCGCTTCAGAAGAAGCAGGCGGACGCCGCCGCCAAGGCTTCCGGCCAGACGACGGCGCCGGCCGCTCCCGATGGCAACGGCGACAGCGGCGATGCCGGCGCCAATGGCGAGAACGGCGACGCCGGCGTCGGCGACGCGCAATAGGCGCAATGCATGTCGCCCAAAAGTGCGCAGCGGTTTTGGGAAAACGACTTGCATCAAACGCACTGCATGTCGCCCAAAAGTGCGTAGCGGTTTTGGGAAAACGACATGCATCAAACGGAAGTACGCGTCCTTTGACGCGAGGCCGTATTCATGTTTTGAGGGGGCGCCGGCCTTTCGTCCGGTGATGTTTGGGGCGCGCAGCGCTGGGCCACGCATGCCTTGACTGCGACAGGGGGACGACAGGGCAATGAGCCTGCAAAGCATGACCGGTTTTGCGCGGTCCGCCGCCGAAAGTGATGGCACGTCGATCGCCTGGGAGGTGAAATCGGTGAACGGCAAGAGCGCCGAGGTGAGGCTGAGGTTGCCGCAGGGTTTCGACCGGCTGGAGACGGCGGTCCGGCAGACGATTCAGAAGCGCTTTGCGCGCGGCAACTTCCAGGCGACGTTGACCGTCGGCCGCGCCGCCGCCAGGCAAGTCCAGCCGGTGGTCAACGAGGCGTTTCTCAAGGATCTGGCGGGGCTGGCCAAGCGTTTGCAGGAGCAGTTCGGCACCGAGCCCGCCACCGCGGATGGCCTGCTTTCCCTGCGCGGCGTGCTTGACATCCCCGAGGCCGTGGAGACCGAGGAGGAGCGGGCTACCCTCGATGCCACGATCCTGTCGGCGCTCGAGGCGGCGCTCGCCGGCCTTGAACAGGCGCGCCTCGGTGAGGGCGCGGCACTTGGCGCGCTTCTTTCCGGCCATGTCGACACCATCGAGACGCTGACGCTGAAGGCGGAGGCCGATCCCTCGCGCGAACCTGCCGCGATCCGCGCGCGCATCGCCGAGCAGATGCGTCTGTTGATGGATGTCTCGGCCAATCTCGATGCCGTCCGGCTGCACCAGGAAGCGGCCTTCCTCGCCACCAAGGCCGACATCCGCGAGGAGATCGACCGGCTGAAGACACATGTCGCTTCGGCGCGGGCGCTGCTCAAAAGCGGCGGCGCCGTTGGCCGCAAGCTCGATTTTCTCGCGCAGGAATTCAACCGCGAATCGAATACGTTGTGCTCGAAGTCGAACGCCGCCGCGGTCACCGCGATCGGGCTGGAGCTCAAGGCGGTGGTCGACCAGTTTCGCGAGCAGGTCCAGAATCTGGAGTGACGGGATGGTTGCCAAGGAACCGACGGCCCCCAGGGATCTGGGGTCCCGCATCCGCCGTCGTGGATTGATGCTGGTGCTGTCGTCGCCGTCGGGCGCCGGCAAGTCGACGATCGCGCGCAATCTTCTGGAAAGCGATGGAAGTCTCGAGCTTTCGGTCTCCGTCACGACAAGGCCGCGCCGCGGCTCGGAAATCGAGGGCGTCCACTACCATTTCCGTACCATGCGCGAGTTCGAGCGGCTGCGCGACTCCGACGCGTTGCTCGAATGGGCCGAGGTGCACGGCAATTGCTATGCGACGCCGCGTGAGCCCGCGGAAATCGCGCTGGCCGAAGGCCGCGACATGCTCTTCGACATCGACTGGCAGGGCGCCCAGCAGCTCAAGGAGAAGATGCGCGCCGATATCGTTTCGATCTTCATCCTGCCGCCGTCGATGAAGGAATTGAAGGCGCGCCTAAAGCGTCGCGCCGAGGACCAGGAATCCGTCATCGAGACCAGGCTGAAGAACGCCCGCCTCGAGATCGAGCATTGGAAGGAATACGACTTCGTCATCGTCAACGACGATCTCGACCGCGCCTTCGCCGAGGTCCGCGCGATCGTGACGGCGGAGCGGCTTCGGCGCGACAGGCGCCCTGGCCTGTTCGATTTCATTTCGGGGTTGCTGGACGAGAAGACGACATAGCTGGCCGGACAAGCCGGATAAATAGCGTCAGCTGTCTGCAAGATCGTCCGGCCAGCGCTGTGCTCCATGAAGCACACGCAGGATTCGTATCCTGCTCTCAGCTATCTGATAGGCCACGATATATGGCGTGCCGACGATGACAAGCTCTCATGTTCCTGAAAGCCTGCCGGTACGGCCGCTCTCGGGAATGTCACGGAGACGGCCTATCGCGGCGACAATCCGCTCATCGATCGCGACCGCGGCGGCAGGGTTGTCAGCCTCGATATGCGTGAATATCCCATCGCGATCCGAAAGTGCGAATGCCGACCATACGATCTTCAAGATCTAGGCTCACTGACCTTGCGGCGTGCTGCAGCGTGTCTTTCGGCAAAATGCGACTCGACTTGTTCGTCAGGAATGTCGGCTCGGGTGTCGTCCAGAGCCTCGCGCACCTTGGCGCGAAACCACACATCGTAAGCCTCACTGTTTGCGAGCAGATCGATGGGCAACGCGCCCTCGTTGGCGGTTCGGGTAAGAAGTATCCGCACCGCATCCGAAACCGTGAGTCCCATGCTTTCGAGCACCGCGGAAGCCCGATCCCGGATATCGGCGTCGATACGCGTCTGGACAAGTGCGTTCGTTGGCATGGCCATCTCCTTTGCCATGAATGTAATGCGTTTGAATGACGGTTGCCAGCGCAACTTTCCCCTTAAGGAGCGCCATACTTTTGCAGGTTCGCGCCGCCCCTCATCTGCCGGCATTCTTCTCCCCGTGAACGGGGCGAAGAGAACTACACCGCGTTCGTCAACCTGACGAACTCCTCGACGCTCAGCGTTTCCGCCCGACGCGTCGGGTCGATGCCGGCGCGGGTCAGCAGCGCCTCGCCGCCCAGGCTCTTCACGCTTTGCCTGAGCATCTTGCGGCGCTGGCCGAAGGCGGCCTCGGTGACGCGGCCCAACTTTCTGGCGTCCACGGGCAGGGGAGATGGGCGAGGCACCAGATGCACCACCGATGAGGTGACCTTCGGCGGCGGCGTGAACGCCTGCGGCGGCACGTCGAAGGCGATCCTCGCCTCGGTGCGCCAGCCGGCAAGCACGCCGAGCCGGCCATAGGCGTCACTGCCAGGAGCCGCGGTGATGCGCTCTGCCACCTCGCGCTGGAACATCAGCGTCATCGACTGGTAGAAGGGCGGCCAGTCGGCCACCGTCAGCCAGCGGATCAGAAGCTCCGTGCCGATATTGTAGGGCAGGTTGGCGACGATCTTCACAGGCGCGCCGTTCGCCGCGCCGGCGAGTGCGGCAAAATCCGTCTTCAGCGCATCGCCGGGAATGATCTCGAGCCGGCCGGGATAATGGCTGGAAACCTCGGCCAGCGCTTCGAGGCAGCGCTCGTCGCGCTCGATGGCGATCACGCGCCGCACGCCGTTGAAGAGCAGCGCCCGCGTTAGTCCGCCCGGGCCCGGACCGACCTCGATCACCGTCGCCTCGCCGAGATCGCCGGCGGCGCGCGCGATCTTGCCTGTCAGGTTGAGGTCGAGCAGAAAATTCTGCCCGAGCGCCTTCTTGGCCTGCAGGCCGTGCCGCTCGATCACCTCGCGCAGCGGCGGCAACCCGTCGATTGTGGTGCGTCCGCTCAATGCATCCTCACGCGGCGGCGGCCTGCCGTCCGCTGTCGGCCAGCCGGCGCGCCAGCCTCAAAGCGGCGATCAGGCTGTCGGCGCGCGCGATGCCCTTGCCGGCGATGTCGAAAGCAGTGCCGTGGTCGGGCGAAGTGCGGATGAAGGGCAGGCCGAGCGTCACGTTGACCGCCTCGTCGAAGGCTAAGGTCTTGGCCGGGATCAGCGCCTGGTCGTGATACATGCAGAGCGCCGCGTCATAGCCGGCGCGCGCGCGCGGATGAAACATCGTGTCGGCCGGCAGCGGTCCGATCGCGTCGATGCCTTCCGCCTGCAACATCTCGACGGCGGGAGCGACGATCGCTGCATCCTCCAGCCCCATGGCGCCGCCCTCGCCGGCATGCGGGTTGAGCCCGGCGATCGCAAGCCTCGGCCGGGCGATGCCGAAGCGGTTCTTGAGATTGGCGGCGGTGATGCGCGCGGTTGCGACGATCAGCTCCGTCGTGAGCATTTTCGGCACTTCGGCCAAGGCGATGTGGATGGTCACCGGAACGGTACGCAGGTCCGGTCCGGCCAGCATCATCACCGGCGTCACGTCCCTGCCGGTGTGGCGCGAGGCCAGATGCGCCAGATACTCTGTGTGGCCCGGAAAGCCAAATCCGGCATCATAGAGCGGCTTCTTGGCGATCGGGCAGGTGACTATCGCCGCGGCGCGGCCGGCGAGGCAGTCCGCGACGGCGCGGTCGATGGCTTCGATCGTGCCTGCGGCATTGGCCGGGTCTGGCTCTCCTGGGCTGTCGACATGACGCGCATAAAGCGGCACGACGGGCAGTGCGCGGGAAAAATGATGCGCTGCCTGTCCTGGCAGCGTCTCGGCAATCGCAACATTTGCGCCGACCAGGCGGGCGCGGGCTTCGATCAAAGCGGGGTCGGCAAGCAGGTAGAAGGGCGGCACGCCGGCGCTGTCGCCGGCCTGCCAGGCAGCGATGGCGATTTCGGGCCCGATGCCCGAGGGATCGCCGACGCTGAGCGCCAGCGGCGCATCGGTCTTCTGCGCGCTCATGCGGTGGGCCGGCTGCGGTATCGCACGCTTGTCGCCCTAGCGTTCGACGATCTTGGCCTTCTGGCGCAGCTCGGCGACATATTTCTTGCTGAGTTCGTCGGCGTCCTTGTCGTTGCTGCCTTCGGCCTGGAACACCATCTGCGCGGCCTTGTCGTCGGAAACATCGCGCGAGGAGCAGACGCCGATGAATTCGACGCCGCGCTCGGTCTCGCGGGTCGGCGTCGCGGCGCCGACCTTGGTCGCCTTGATCTGCTCGGCCCAGTCGGACGGCAATTGTGGCGCCAGAAAGCGGCCGAGATCACGCACGGTGACGTCGAGCAGGCCCTTGGCGAAGTCGCGCGTGGTGTTGCAGCCGCTGAAGCGGGCGCGCATGGCGTCTGCCTCGCGCTTGCGTTTGGCGAGCGTGGCGCCGCGCTCCGACGCGGGCACCACGAAGATCACCTGCTGCAGCATGTATTCCGTCGCGGTCGGCTTTGCGCCGCCCTTGTCCAGCATGCGCCGCACGGCATCCTGCTCGGTCACCGAGCCGCCTTCACCGGAGCGGTAGCGAGCGCTGAGCGCCTGGTTCCAGGCCATCTGGGCACGGATGAATTCCTTGAAATGTTCCTTGGTGACGCCCGACTGCGCCATGATCGCGTCGAGTTTCGCCAGCGGCATCTTGTTGCCCGAAGCGAAGCGCTGGTAGGCGGCGTCGACCTGCTGGTCGCTGATGCGGATGCCGAGCCGCTTGGCCTCGGCCAGCCGCAGCGTCTGGTCGATCATCTCCTGCGCGGCATCGCCCTTCTTGTGCTGCAGCTTGAAGAAGGCTGCGCGGTGCGCGATGTCGCCGGTGGTGATCGCTATGTTGTTGACGACATACTTGATCTCAGCGGCGAAAGCAGGCTGCACGACAGCCGTGACCGAAACCGAGGCCGCTGCCACCAGAAGCGCGAATCCCGTTGAAAACAGGTATTTCCTCATCTTACCTTCCTAATTTTTCCCCATCCCAATTTTCCCCACCATCGCGGCGCCGCGCGTCCTCCGAACGCCTGCGCGATGCGGTCGACCCCCATGCCCATCTTATGCGGCGAAACGATGTCACCGGCGCATGGCCCTGAGAATCAGGCCCATTTTCGAAGGAACACGCTCCAGATCAAGACCAAAGCCCATCAGCGCTCCAGTCGACGCACGGCTCGGAGGCCGCGCGCCTGCCGCTTGGTCACTGGATGGTATCGATCGAGCTTGTTGACGAACCGAAATCGCCGAGCGTGCGGAACGACAGGTTGAAACCGATGTTCTGCGACACTTCCTTGGTGACGGTGTCACGCGTCTGCGAATACGTCATGATGTAAGTGAAGCAGGAATCATTGTAGGCGAAGCCGACACCGTCCTTAACCAGAACATTTGTCTCGATGTCGTAGGTGCCGGTGCCGAACAGCCGCCAGTTCTGCGCCAGATGGGTCGAGGCGCCGAGCGTGAGCTCGTGGCGGTCGGTGGTGAAACCATAGAGCGGCTGCGCCTCGATGAAGGCATATTTGGCGCTAAGCGATATCGGCAGGCTGGAATAGGCGGCCTTCACTTCGGCGCGCCTGACCTCGAAGGTCTGCTCGTCGAAACGCCCGCTCAGCGAACCGGAGAAACCGCTCGGGCTGTTGAAGCCGACCAGGCCGACGTAATCCGAGGTCCGCTTGTCCAGACCGGATTCGGCCGCAACGTTTACAAGATCGGGCGCGGTAAAAGAGTTTTCGCCGGCGAGCTGATAGGACTGGCCGAAGATGGCGTTCGTGCCCCAGCCATTGTCATAGGCGCCTGAATAGCGGAAGCCGACATTGGCGCGCGTGCCGCCTTCTATGCGGTCGTAGCCCGAGAATTTGTCGCGCTCGAACAGTGTGGTGGCGTCGAAGACGAAGCTCTGCGCGTCTTCGTTGGGAATCGCCAGCCCGCCGACATATTGCTCGTTCGGGCGCACGAAGACCTGCGCGGTCGGTTCCAGGATGTGGCTGGAGCTAGGCATCGAGAACAGCAGCGGCCAGCGCGCTTCGAGGCCGAGCGTGGCCATGTAGCGGGCAAGCGACGAGCGCATGTCGACGTCCTGGCCGAGATTCGTCGCCATGTCGTTGACCGCCGCAAGTGAAGCCGAATTGGCGTTGACGTAGCCGGCATCGCCGCGGAAGGCGAGCAAAGGCGTCAGCTGCAGGCCGTTATCGGTGGTGAAGGTCCGCTTCCACTCGGCTTCCGCGCTCAGCCGGCTGGATTGCCCCTCGATTCCGGGAACCCGTTCCACGTTCGAAAACTTGTCGAAAGTCTCATCCAGCCGGTTGCGGCTGATCACGCGTGCGTTGACGTTGAACGACAACTGGCCGCCGGCCACCGAGGTGTCGGGGACATAGGCGTAGTCGAGCGACGGCAGCACCCAGGGTTGCTTGGACGCGCGCGCCGTCGGGTCGCTGGAGAGCGTGTCTTCCTGCACCTCGAAGCGCATGGCGCGGACGTCGAAATAATTGCGGTCGCTCAAGCCCGTCAAATAGATCGACGACTGGTGGACGAGGTCGCTGTAGCCGTCGATGTTGTAGGTGCGCGAGAATTCCTTGTCGGTCTGGAGCAGCACGTCCCAGCCGAAATTCCAGCGCTCGTTGATGGCGAACTGGCCCTTGGTGCCCATCATGCCGCGGAACTTGTTCGGATCGTCGGCCGGCCCGGAATTCACATTGCGGATACCGGAATCGACAAACGCGTTGGGATCCTGCTGGTTGATGCCGGCGATCTTCAGCGTGTACTGGCCGTTGTTGAAGCGCTGGCGCCACTCGGCCTCGCCGAGGAAACCCTGCTTGGTATAGCCGCTGCCGGTGACGGTCAGGTCATAGGTCGGAGACAGCGCGAAGTAATAGGGGACTTTGACGCCGACGCCGAGATGGTTGTTGTAGACGATGCCGGGGATCAGGAAGCCGCTCTTGCGCTTCACCGTCGGGTCGGCGATCTCGAAGGCCGGCAGGTAGGCGAGGGGGAAGCCGAAGAACTCGAAATTCGAGTTCTCGAAGCGGACCGTCTTCTTCTCGCCGTTCCAGATGATCTTGCGCGCCTTGACGCGCCAGGTCGGCGCTTTGTCCGGCTTGTCCTCGCAAGGTTCGCAGGCGGTGTAGACGCCGTTGTGGAAGGTGGTGAGCACGCCGCCCATGCGCTCGGCACTCTCGGCGGCGAAATAAGCCTTGTCGATCGTCTCGACACGCAACGCGTTGAGAAAGCCGTCGGCGAAGTCGTCGGTGATGTCGATATGGTCGGAATTGACCTTGGTGCCGTCGCTGTTGATCAACTCGACGGCGCCGCTGGCGACGAGGCGCTTGGTGTCGCGATTGTAGACCACACGCTGGGCGACCAGCTTGTTGCCGCCATAGTCGATCTGCACACCGCCGACGGCGGTCACCGTATGCTTGTCGTTGTCATAGACGAGCGTATCGGCGGCCAGCAGCATCTGCGTGCCGGAAGGGACGGACTTGGCAGCGATCGTCTGCGCCAGCGCGGGCACCGTCGGCGCCGCGCAGGCGAACAGACACGCCAAGGCAGTCGCCCCATAGAGGCGTGCCAGACCGGCCTGCCTATGGCTGCGCAAAACCGCCTCCCTCACTAGCCGTCTTCCTTGTATAGCAGAAAGGTCACCCCAAAGAACATAGCCACGACAACCGGAACCCATGCAGCCACCACAGTAGGCACGAATCCGGCGACACCGAATGCCTTGACCAGTACCGAAACGACATAAAGCAGAAAGCCGGCCACGACGCCACCCAGAATCATCGTTGCCGACTGCCCCATTCGCGCAAATCTCATTGAAACCGTTGCAGCAATCAGCGTCATGGCCACGAGAAGGAACGGCAACGCCACCAGTGAATCAAATTGCATGGCGAAGGCGTTTGCCTTGAGTCCGAAGGAACGGGCGACCTCGATCTTGCGCGGCAGCTCGTAGAAGGGGATGGTTTCCGGACGCGCCAGCCGCTCCTGCACGAATTCCGGCTTCAGATTCGTCGGCACCTTGTCGGACGCCAGCGTCTGGATATTGCCGCCCTTGAAGACCTTGACGTCCTGCAATTCCCAATAGCCGTCGCGCAGGAAGGCCTTGGCGGCATCCTTGCGCTCGGTAATGTTGCCCTCATGGTCGAGGACGAAAAACACCGCATCCGCCATCTCCAGCCCCTGGTTGAGGATGGCGCGGGCGCCGATGATGGTGTCGCCCGATTCGGTCTTTTGCCGAAGCCACGGCGTGACATTGGTGGTGACTGCATTCGATTTGCCGGCCCGCAGGTCGTTCTCCATCTGCTCGGACCAGGAAAAGCCATGCGCGGCGATCGGGTTGATGATGGCGACCGACAGCACACCGAACATCAGCGCGCCGACGCAGCAGGGGAACAGGAACTGCCAGGCCGAGACGCCGGCCGAGCGCGCAATCACCAGCTCGTAGCGGCGGTTGAGCGATACCAGCGTCGCCATCGCCGAGAACAGCCCGACGAACGGCACCGTCTGCAGCATGATCATCGGCATCCTGAGCGCCGAAATCGCGAAGGCAATGCCGTAGGTGAAGCCGGGCAGCCCAGTCGTGCGGCCGGAAAGCTCGGTAAAGTCGATCAGGAACACCAGCGCCAGCAGGCCCAGGAAGAACCAGAAGGTGATCGAGACGTAGCGGAAGAAGAAATAGCGGCCCAGCGTCCAGCCCATCGTCAGGCTCCCTGGCCGTAAGTGCGCCGGGCGAGCCAGAGCTTGAATGCCATCCAATTGTCGCCGGTGCGCTTGGCAAGGTTCGTCAGCCAGTCGGCCCAACTGACCGGCAATTCCATGGTGCGCGAGGAGACGATGAACCAGACCGAAACCGCGGAGGCGATGATCGGTATGCCGTAGAGCAGGTAGACGTAATACCAGACCTTGTCGGCCTTGCCGGCGGCGAAGAAGCCAAGCCATCGCACGAAAAGCGCGATTGCGATCGCCGTGATCAGCGGATTGATGCGCGCTTCGCGATGCGAGCGCGCATCGCCCGCCACCGCTAGAGCGATCAGCGCAAACACCAGCGAATAGGACCATTCGGCGAAACGCTGGTTGAGCTCCGCACGATAGCTGCCCGGTTCGCGCTGGAACATCTTGTCGTTGGGATCCGGGTTGAGCAGATACGCCGTCGTCCGGTCCTTGGGCAAAAGCGTGATGTCGTTCGCCGCCGACAGGAAGGCCGACATGTCGAAGGCGTAAGAGGTGAAGCGGATGACGGAGAGGTCGCCGGTCACCGACTTGCGGTTGATGACGCCGTCATTCATCATCAGCACCTTCTCGTCGCCTTTTTCGACGATGCTGCCGGTCTTGGCGTAATAGGTGAGGCTGGCCCCTTCCTCGCGCGAATCGGCGACGAAGATGCCCCCGAGCCGGTTGCCGGGAAGCCGTTCGCCGACCTGCAGGTAAAGGCCTTCGTCGATCTTGCGGAACGTGCCTTCCTGGATGATCAGCGACACGAGGTCGGCGCGCGAGGCCGCCACCAGCTGGCGGTTTTTTTGCCTGGCATAGGGGTCGGCGGCGTTGTCCACGATGAAGGAAAACGCGCAGGCAAAAGCCGCGAGCAGCAGGATCGGCCGCGCGATCGTCCAGCGCGAGGCGCCCGCGGCGCCGAGCACCGCCAGCTCCGAATCGGTGTTCATCGCGCTCAGCGTCTGCGCCACCGCCACCACCAGGGCGAAGGGCACCACGATCGGGATGATGGAGGGGATGATGAGCGCCGCGACCTCGAAGAAGGTCAGCGCCGATTGGCCGTTGTCGGTGACGAGGTCGATCTTGGCCAGCACCTGCGTCGTCCACACGATCGCCAGCGTCCAGACCAGCGATGCGAGGAACATCGTCAGCGTGCGGCGCATGATGTAGCGTTCAACGACCTTCATGAAGGCTTTTCTCGATTTTGCCGAACGGCATCATGCCAGCCGACAAGGTAGTGATCCGGCGCCGCCCGCACAACTGGGTCATAGGCGGCTCGCTCCGGTTCGTCGCCCCACGCCGCGTGCCCCGGCGCGGCGGAGTCTCCGCGTCAATGGATAAGAAATGCAAAACATCGATGGTTAACAGCACGTTACGGCAGCAAGCTAAGGTCGTGCCGAGGCGAATCCTTTGTCTATGGTGGCGCTGATATAGACAGCGATTTCGGCCAAAGTCTTGCCAAATGGCTGAAAACGACCAAATGTCGCGCACGCTTGCCAACGCGTTGCTCGCCAAGAAATACCCTTTGCCGGCACCTTCCGGCCATCCCTGAAAGCAGGACCTGATGACGTCGAGACCTTCCATTTCTTTCGCCAAGTTTGCCGCGCCGAAAAAGGGCAGCGTCTTCGTGTTCGCCGCCGATGGCGGCGGGCTCGGCGAGGCGGCGAAGGCCTGCGATCCGGCCGGCGCGCTGGCACGCGCCTTTCCGGTCGCGGATTTTTCCGGCAAGTTCGCAAGCTCGGCCGAGGTGCTGGCGCCGGAAGGAACGCCGGTCGACCGGCTGGTGGCGGTCGGCGCCGGCAAGATCTCGAGCCTCGACGACAATGCATGGCTGAAGCTCGGCGGGGCCATTGCCGCTTCGCTGCGCAAGGCGGTCGAGGTGGCCGTCATCCTCGATCTGCCAGAACTGCAGCCCGACGGCCGTCAGGCGGCCAATCTTGCCGCCGGTATCCTGCTGCGCAGCTATTCCTTCGACAAATACAAGACCAGGAAAGACAAGGAAGACGGGCAGTCTGACGCGAAGGGCGCCAAGAAGGCCGAGGCGGCGAAGCCCGCGAGGATAACCATCCACTGCGCCGATCCCGCGGCCGCGAAGAAGGCGTTTGCGGGCGAGGAAGCCGTGACCGACGGCGTGCTGCTTGCGCGCGATCTCGTCAACGAGCCGGCCAATGCGCTCGGGCCGGTCGAATTCGCCGAACGCGTCAAGGCGCTGGAGCAGCTCGGCGTCGAGGTCGAGATCCTGGCTGAAAAAGAGATGAAGAAGCTCGGCATGGGTTCGCTGCTTGGGGTCGCGCAAGGCTCGCCGCGCGGCGCGCGGCTGGCAGTGATGCGCTGGAACGGCGGCAAGGCCAAGGACGCGCCGCTCGCCTTCATCGGCAAGGGAGTCACCTTCGACACCGGCGGCAATTCGATGAAGCCGGCCTCCGGAATGGAGGACATGAAGGGCGACATGGGCGGCGCGGCCGCCGTCACCGGCCTGATGCATGCGCTCGCCGCGCGCAAGGCGAAGGCCAATGTGGTCGGCATCATCGGCCTGGTCGAGAATGCCGTCGACGGCCATGCCCAGCGCCCCGGCGACATCGTCACATCGATGTCCGGCCAGACGATCGAGGTGCTCAACACCGACGCGGAAGGCCGCCTCGTTCTGGCCGACGCGCTCTGGTACGCCAACGACCGTTTCAAACCGAAATTCATGATCAACCTGGCGACGCTCACCGGCGCCGTCATGGTGGCGCTCGGCCAGCATTATGCCGGCCTTTTCTCCAACAATGACGAGCTTGCCGGGCGGCTTTTCGGCGCCGGCCAGGTCAGCCAGGAGCGACTGTGGCGCATGCCGCTCGGGCCCGAATACGACAAGCTGATCGATTCCAAGAACGCCGACATGAAGAACATCGGCGGCCGCTATGGCGGCGCCATCATCGCCGCGCAGTTCCTGCAGCGCTTCGTCCAGGACACGCCCTGGGCGCATCTCGACATTGCCGGCACCGCGATGGGCGCGCCGTCGAGCGAGATCAACCAGTCCTGGGGCTCGGGCTTCGGCGTGAGGCTGCTCGACAGGCTGGTGCGCGATCACTACGAAGGGTAGGGGGATGGCCGACATCCTGTTCTACCATTTGACCGAATCGACGCTCGAAGAGGCGCTGCCGGGCCTGCTCGAGCGCAGCGTCGAGCGCGGCTGGCGCGCGGTGGTGCAGACCGGCACCGAGGAGCGACGCGACGCGCTCGACCAGCATCTGTGGATTTTCCGCGACGATTCCTTTCTGGCGCATGCCACCGACCGCGAGGCCTATCCGGCCGAACAGCCGGTCCTGCTCACCACGGGCGGGGGCAACCAGAACGCGGCGCAGATCCGCTTCCTGGTCGACGGCGCAAGCCCGCCCGAACTATCGGGCTACGAGCGCGCCGTCTTCCTTTTCGACGGCCATGACGCCGCGCAGCTTGAAGGCGCGCGGACGCATTGGAAGACGCTGAAGGAAGCCGGCCACGCCGTGACCTACTGGCAGCAGACGCCCGACCGTCGCTGGGAGCGCAAGGCTTAGAGCCGTCAGCGATCGGAGATCGTTACCTTGTTGATTTTCGTACCGTGCGGAAGGTCTTTTACTTGCCGGTGAATCTGGCCGGCTATGTGCACTTTGACCACGAAGAAAGTCTTGTTGATTTGCTTAACGGACATTTCGCCACCGAGCACGGGCGGCTTTTCGAAGTCGTAACATTCGCCGACCCCCAAGACCAATCCCTTCTTTCGTGCCGTCGTCACCAATCCAGCCAGCAACAGTTCGTCGCGCCGATCAGGATCATTGAACTGGGTTGTAAGTTCCGGCCACGTTTCCGAGACTTCGGTCAATCGGCCTCCGACCATGTCCAGCAATTTGACGGAACCATCGGGAGCGCGGAAGAAAATGTCGCCGAACGCAGAGACTGCGCCGGGCTCCAAGCCATCAAGCCCAATCCACTTCCAGCCGTCCAGCGCTTCCCAGATATCCTTCTTTGATGGCTCGATAAACAGATGCTGGAGACCGCTCGGCCACGGGCTTCTGACAGCGTCTGCATTTGGCTTAGAAACAGAATTCCCGAAGACAAAAGAAATAAAGCGAGAAAAAGAATTAGCCATACCTCATCCCCTGGAAGCATCGCATACTTACAGCAGAATGATCGACGATCAAACATGGTCGCGCAGGCGCCGATGATGGTCGTCGCCTCGAACCGTTTTTTGCGTTAGATAGGGCCAAGCTCACGCGGCGGGGGGAGAATGCGGATCAGGATCGTCGGAACCGGCAGGGCGGTACCGGCTGAGCGCCTCACCACACGCGCCCTGGAGGCGAAGCTGAGCCTTGGCGAGGGCGCGCTTGAAACCGTCACCGGTGTCGTCGAGCGCTATGTCTGCAATGCCGAATCGCAAATCGATCTCGCCTGTGCCGCCGCGCGCCTTGCCCTTGAGGATGCCGGCGTAGAGGCCGGCTCCGTGGACCTGATCGTCGGCGGCTGCGGCGTGCCTTACCAGCCGTTGCCTGCGACCGCGCCGCTCGTCATGCAGCGCCTCGGGGTGGCGGACGGCTCGGCCGCCGCCTTCGACGTCAACAGCACATGCCTTGGCTTCCTCACCGCCTTCGAGACCGCGGGCCGCATGATCGAGGCGGGGCAGTGCGAAACGGCGCTGGTCTTCTCGTCCGAAGTCGCCTCGCGCGCTTTGCCGTGGCAGGACGCGCCGGAGATCGCCGCGCTCTTCGGCGACGGCGCGGCGGCGGCCGTGCTGCGCAAGGCCAAGCCAAGCGAGGGAAAGGTGGCGGCGAGCCTGATGCGTACCTATCCGTCGGGCTGGGAAGCCTGCGGCATTGGTTCGGGCGGCACGCGCTTCGATTTCCGCAAGGAGCGGGAAGCGTTTGCCGCGCACAGCCTGTTCCACATGGACGGCAAGGAATTGTTCCGGCTCACTTCGCGCCACTTCAACGGCTTCGTCGATGCTCTGCTCGAGCGTGCCGGCTGGCGGCATGACGATGTCGATCTCGTCGTGCCGCATCAGGCGAGCCCCTTCGCGCTTGCCCATATGACGCGCCAGACCGGTTTTGCGCCGCAAAAGCTCGTCGACATCTCCGCCCGCTTCGGCAACCAGATCGCGGCTTCCATGCCCTTCGCGCTCGACGTCGCGCGCCGCGAGGGGCGCGTCGCGCCAGGCATGAAGCTGCTCTTCCTCGGCACGTCGGCCGGGGTCTCCTTCGGCGGCATGGCGCTGGAGACCTGAGGGATGGCCGTGCTCGTCACCGGCGCCAGCGGCTTCCTCGGTGCTCATGTGCTCGAGCGGCTTGCCGCGTCCGGTATGCTGGCGCTCGGGCTCGGCCGCGATGAAGCGCGTTGCGCCGCACTGGAGGCCGCCGGCCATCGTATCGTCCGCCACGATCTCGCGCAGCCGCTCGATGGCGCGCTCGATCCGAGGCTTGGCAGGATCGAACGGATCATCCATTGCGCGGCGCTCTCTTCGCCCTTCGGCCGCCTCGGGGATTTCGTGGCGGCGAACGTCACGGCGACACGGAACCTGCTCGGCTTCGCCGAGCGACTAGGGGTCAGCCGCTTCGTCCACATCTCCAGCCCGTCCGTGTGCTTTGCCTTCCGCGACCAGCTTGGGCTCAGCGAGGACGCGGCCTTGCTGGAGCCCGTCAATCACTACGCCCGCACCAAACGCGAGGCCGAAAAGATCGTGTTCGGCCAGCCCGCCATCCATCCGGTGGTGCTGCGGCCGCGCGGCATCTATGGCATCGGCGATCGGGCGCTGCTGCCGCGGCTGATCAAGGCCGCGAGGAGCCGGCCTTTGCCGCTGTTTCGCGATGGCCGGGCGGCCATCGATCTCACCCATGTCGACGACGTCGTCGACGCGGTGCTGGCGGCGCTTGCCGCGCCCAGGGAAGCGGAGGGCCAGGTCTTCAACATCTCCGGCGGCGAAGTGCTGCCGGTCCGCCGCATCGCCGACGAGGCCTGCAGCCGCGCCGGTCTCAAGGCGCGCTGGCGGCCGACGCCGCTCATGCCGGCGATGCTGGCGGCCGGCCTGATGGAAGCGGTGGCGCTTCGGTTGCCCGGGCGGCCCGAGCCGCCGGTCACCCGCTATGGGCTCGGTCTCTTCGCCTATGCGCAAAGTCTCGATCTTTCCAAGGCGAAGCGGATGCTTGGCTGGGCACCGAAAATCTCGTTCGAGCAAGGGCTTGACCGCACGTTTGCCGGTGACGCCGAGCCATGAGGATCGTCTTCGCCAACAGCGCCTGGGTGAGCGCCGCCGAGCGGCTGATCCTGCGCGGCGGCGGCTGGCAGAGCGTCAGGCTGCGCGTCCGCTACGGGTTGATTTTTCACCCGGTTGCCGGGCCGGTGCTCATCGACACCGGTTACACGCCGGAAGCACTGACAGGCGAGGGGCGCGGGCGGATGCTGCGGCTCTATGGTGCGCTGCTGAAACCGCAGCTCAACACCGCGGAGCAGGTCCTGCCGGTGCTGCGGCGTTTCGACCTGTCGCCCGATGACATCCGCACAATCATCGTCACCCATTTTCACGCCGACCACATTTCGGGCCTGTCGCTGTTCCGCAACGCCCGCTTCATCGCCAGCGATGCCGCCTGGGCGCGGGTCAAGGCGCGCAACCCGAGGCACAATCTGCGCCATGGCGTCTTCGCCGAACTCTTCCCGCTGGATTTCGAGGCGAGGCTGGAGGGCCTGTCCGCAAAGCGGAGGGTCGAGGCGCGCGAGGATGTACCCGGCGGCTCCGATCTCTTCGGCGACGGCAGGGTGATCGCGGTCGATCTGCCTGGACATGCCGACGGCCAGATCGGCCTGCTGTTTACCGGCCTGGAGCGGCCGCTGCTCTATGCCGTCGATGCGCAATGGCTTCTCACGGCCTTGACCCAGAACCGCACGCCGGGTTTCCCGGCCACGCTGATCGCCGAGGATGCCGCGGCGATCGAGCCGACCAGCGCCATGCTGCGCCGCTTCCTCGCCGCCGGCGGCGAGGTGATACTCTGCCATGATCCCGCTCCGACATCTTATGATCTCGCGCCGGAGGCCGCATGAACGGGCTGGCGGAAGCGGCGGGCTGCTTCGCCCTGACACACTGGGTCTCGCGCAAGACCCGGCCCGGCTTCGAGCGCTGGCAGGCGGCCGCGTTGCGGCGCTTCCTCGATCGTGACCTGCCGCGCGCGTCCTTTTACGGCAAGGCGCCGGCGCACCTCGCCGACCTGCCGGTCACGGACAAGGCGCTGCTGATGGCGCGCTTCGACGAATTCAACATCCACGGTCTCACCGCTGCGCAGGCCCGGGCGGCCCTGGAGCGCGATGGCCGCGCCGGATCGCTCACGGTCGGCGCCAGCACCGGAACATCGGGCAATCGCGGCCTGTTCGTGATTTCCGAGGCCGAAAAATACCGCTGGCTGGGCGCGATTCTGGCCAAGGCGGCGCCGGATCTTCTGTGGCGCGGCATGCGCGTCGCCGTCATCCTGCCGCAAAACACCGGGCTTTACGACAGCGCCCGCAGATCGCGCCTGATCAAGCTCGCCTTCTTCGATCTGACCGCAGGGCCGGAGAGCTGGCGCGGCGCGCTCGAAATGTTCGATCCGACGGTCATCATCGCGCCGCCAAAAATCCTGCGCCATTTCGCGGCCGAAAACTTCCGGCTCCGGCCGAAGCGTGTCTTCTCCGCCGCCGAGACTCTCGACCCGGTCGATCGCCCGGTGATCGAAAATTTCTTCCGGCTGCCACTCGACCAGATCTATATGGCGACCGAAGGCCTGTTCGCGGTGACCTGCCGGCAGGGCGGACTGCATCTTGCGGAAGACTCCGTCTTCTTCGAATTCGAGCCGGCGGGAGAGGGGCTGGTGACGACGCTGGTGACGGCCTTTCGGCGCCAAACCCAGATCATGGCGCGCTACCGGATGAATGACCTTTTGCGCCTGTCCGGACAGGCTTGCGGCTGCGGCTCGCCGCTGCGCTGCGTCGACGAGATCGTCGGCCGCATGGACGATGTCTTCCGTCTCATGTCACAGGATGGCCCGATCCTGGTCACGCCGGATGTGTTGCGCAACGCCGTGCTCAAGGCCGACCGCCGCATCGATGACTTTCGCCTCGTCCAGTCCGCGCCGGGCAGGGTCGAGCTCCGGCTTCCATCAACGCTCGCGGACGAAGCGGCAGAGGCCGCTCATCTGGCAGTCCGCGCGCTGCTGGAAATGCGAAAGGCGGTCGCTACCGTGACGCTTATCCGCGCGCCGCTGCCGCTGGAAACAGGCCGCAAGCTGCGCCGCGTCGAATGCCGCCTGGAGCCGGCGCGATGAGCGGCGCGGCGATGATGGAAAGACCTGCGCAGCGGGCCGACCGGGTCGAGAACAAGCCGGCAAAGGTCGAGGCTTTTGTGGGGCTTTTCCACGAGGTGCCGGTGCGCGATCTCATCGCCAATCTGGACACGAAAGTCGAGACGTTCGAAGTCGCCGGGCGTATTTTTCCATTGACACTGAACGACGCCGACGAAGCGCCCAACTGCTATATCTGCTGCCCGACCTGCGCCTATGTCGACTATGCGATGGACGAGACGCGCAACTTCGCCTCTCACCCGCTGCTGCAACGAGCGCTCAACGCCTTGATTGGGGCGTGCGCGCCGCTTGTCAGGGCAAGCGGCCTCGACCATCAGGCGCAGGTCAACAACTGGCTTTATTCGACCAATCCGGTGCCGTTGCTCGACCGGCCGGCGGCCGCGTCGCTGTGCGCGGACCTGACCGGGCGTTTCCCCGATCGCGCCATCGTCATCCGCTCGTTGAACGATATCGCCGATCCGGCGACCATGGCCGCCTTGAAGGCCGAGGGGTTCCGCATGCTGGCGGCGCGCCAGATCTACATCTTCGCCGACCGCAGCGCCGCACCGGTGATGACGCGCGACATGAAGCGCGATCGCGCCCGCCTGCGCGCGACGCCGTTCGAGCGGGTCGGCAATGGCGATTTCACCGAGGCCGACTATGCGCGTGCCGAAATCCTCTACAACATGCTCTATCTCGACAAATACACGCCGCTCAATCCGCACTACACGGCTCGCTACATCGCCGAAATGCACCGGCGCGGCATCATCGGCCTGGCGGGGCTGCGCAGGCCGGGCGGCGATCTGGTCGCCGTCACCGGCCTGTTCGAAAACGGCGGTACGCTGACCCAGCCCATCGTCGGCTACGACACCGGCTTGCCGGTGGCCGACGGGCTTTATCGCATGATGATGGCGATGGCGCAGGACCACGCCACGGCGCGCGGCCTGTTCTTCAACATGAGCGCGGGTGCCGCCGATTTCAAACGCCGGCGCGGCGCGGTCGCCGCGATCGAATACAACGCCGTCTATGCCGGGCATCTTCCGCTTCGCCGGCGCCTGGCGATCCGCGTCATGGAGACCGTGCTGGCGCTGGTCGGCATTCCCCTGCTCAGGAGGTTCGAGTTGTGAGCGAGCGGCGTGGGGAGGATCATTGGCAGGCGGTGGCGCTGTCCGCCGATATCGGCAAGCAGCCGAAGCGCATCCTGTTCGATCGTGCGCCCGTGGTGCTGTTCCGCTCGGCGCAAGGCATCGCCGCGTTGTTCGACCGCTGTCCGCACCGGCTGGTCGAGCTGTCGACCGGCAAGATCGTCGGCGGCGAGATCGAATGCCCCTATCATGGCTGGCGCTATGACGGCGAGGGCCGCTGCACCGCGATCCCCGGCCATGTTGGCGCCATGCCGCACTACCGGGTTCGCCGCTACGCGGCGATCGAGCGCGACGGCGTCGTCTTCATCTCATCCAGCACGCCGCGGTGCGAGCCTTACCTGCACTGCATGCAGGGCAGGGACATCATCGTGCGGCGGGTGCGCTCGTCGACGCAGTCGACGGTGATCGACGCGGCGGAAAACATCCTCGATGCCACGCACACCCACTTCACCCATAAGGGCCTGCTGCGCGGCCTCACCTCCAAGCGCCATCTGGTGCGGGTCGAGGTGACCGGCGGCGAAGGCTGGGTCGAGGCCAGCTACACCGGCGAGAACCGCCAGCAGGGCCTCATCAGCCGGTTGCTCGAAGGCGAGCGCGCGAAAACCATCGGCCGCTTCCGTCATCCCGGCATCGCCGAGCTCGAATATTGGGGCAAGGACGGGCTGGTCCTGGCCACCACCTTCCATCTTCGCCAGGCCGACGAGCGCACCGTCGAAGGCATCGGCTGGCTGATCGGCCGGCGCCAGGGCCTGCTCGGCGAACTGAAGGCGCTGGCCTTCAAGCCGCTCTTCACCATCGCGCTGCACCAGGACCGCCGCGTGCTGAAATCGGCGAGCGACAACGCCCGTTTCGCGCCGCAAGTCCTGCCGGTGATCGGCCCGCTCGATTTCCTGCGCCGCGACATCGCGGCGATCATGGAGGGGAAGATGCCGGCGGCGGCCGGTGAGCCGAAGGTGCACCAGATCGAGTTGTGAATTAAAGTTCACGGCACTTGATTGGATCGTTTCTGTGAATTATAGTTCACGAGTGATCGAGGTTCGGCAGACTGACGAATTCGGAAAGTGGCTGCGGGACCTTAAAGATATCCGAGCCGCCAGGAAGATTGCTCAACGGATCATTCGTGTTGAAGCGGGCCTGCTGGGAGATGCCAAGTTCTTCGAAGGCATCGGCGAGCTTCGGATCGACTACGGACCGGGCTACCGTGTCTATTTCATCAGGCGCGGCAATACGGTCATCATCCTGCTTGCGGAGGCGACAAATCCTCTCAAGACAGGGACATCAGAAAGGCCAAGCAGATGGCAAGCGAGGTTTGACATGGCTCTCAAAACCACACCATTCGATGCCACTGAATATTTCGACGACGCAGAGTCTCAGGCCGAGCTCCTTGCCGACGCGTTCGAGACCGGTGACGCAACCTATATTGCACACGCGCTCGGCGTCATCGCACGAGCTCGCGGCATGACGGCCGTGGCTAAGAACGCCGGTGTTACCCGCGAGGCGCTTTATAAGGCGCTGAGTGAAAAGGGCGATCCGCGCCTCAGCACGCTGCTGGGCGTCACCAAGGCGCTGGGTTTGCAACTTGAGGTCAAGCCTATCGGCCCGGGCTCGCTCGGGGCCTGAAGCGCCTCAACCAGGCCCATTCCATTCGATATCACGCGTCGACGCCGCCTGCAGGCTGATGCGTTGGCGCAATGCCACTCGCGCAACCTCCAGCAGCGCCGGCCATTGTGCCTTCACCGGCGCGGAATCTCCCGGCCAGTCGAGCAATTCCTCGCCCTCGCGCATCGCCTTGCGAAAGTGGGCGAGCCCGCCTGAGCGCAGCGCGGCCGGCAGCCCAAAGATCCACATCGCGAGTCGCACGGTTTGCGGCACGGACACATCGGGAATGACTTCCTGACCGTCGCCGAGCACGGCATCCACAAAGCGCGCCGGATCGCGGAAGAAATGCAGGCCGCTCACGGCGCGCGGGTTGCATTCGAGCGGCAGCACGCGGCCATCCGCCTCGCGCATCAGGTCGAAGGAGATCTGCCCGGTCCATGCGATGCCGGCGACGATGCGCTCGACCAGATCGCGCGCCGCATCGTCCTCGACCCGCTCGAAGAAGATGCCGGCGCCTTTGCCGGCGCGGTAGAGCGAGCGGTAGAGCGCAAGCGCCTTGAGCCTGCCTTCTAGCGCCACCGCATAGGCGCTGATCTCCTTGCCCTCGACAAAACGCTGCGCCACCCAGGGCATGGCGGGCGAGGGCACGATCGCATCGAGGAAATCCGGTGTCGGACGCAGCAGAACGTGGCTGGCGAAGCGCGACCAGACCGGCTTGAACACCAGGTCGCGCGAGCGGCCACGTACCGCCTCCAGATCGTTGAGGGAATTGAGAAGCGCCGTTTCCGGCACCGCGAGGCCAAGCTGTTCAGCCAACCGGATGAAGCTGTGCTTGTTGTGAACCTGCGCCAGCAACGCGATATCGGGGGCGAACAATCGCGCCGGCATGGTCCTGCCGCGCCAGGCGAGCGCGAGGTGAAAGACCTCCTCGCAGGTCGGGACGACCATTTCGACGCCTTCAGTCCGTATCAGCGTCTCCACCGCCTCTGCATAGGCTCGCGGTTCGAAGCGCGGCGGCGGCAGCCGGCAATAGCGCGCGCAGGCCTTGCTCGCCGCCGCGATGGGCCTCGCCGGCGTGTCGGCCAGGATCACCCTTTTCCCGGCGCCACGGAGAAGGCGCGCCAGATGCAGCGCCACCGGCGCGCGTGCCCCTGTAATCAGGATGGATCTGTCAGCCGTCTGCATCGGTCATTCGCGGTCGTTCCCGTCGCGAAAACCGTTGCGCGAATCGCCTTGCCAGGCAATCGCGCTGTTCATGCCAACCCTGCATGGCGCCATGCCGGCGGGCAGCGACTACAACTTCGCCTTGAAGCGTTTCACCTTCCTGCTGGCGTAGTCGCCGTTGCGCAGGCTCGATTTGCCGTGGCGATCCTTGAACTCATACCAGTCTCCGCTCGGAGATTTGCGCTGGTAGATCACCTTGCCGGCCTGGCGATGCTCGAAGCAACTCAAGGAGGTCTTGGCGCCCCACGAGCCGTGCCAGGTTGCCCGGAAACACAGTTTGCCGTGGCCGGGCATGAACCAGAGACCCTCGCCGTAGCTCTTGCCACCCTCGGTGGACCACGCTGTGAACTGTCGCTTCTGCACGGCAAAATACGCAGCGCCGTGATTGCCCCAGCGCCATGAACGATTCTTGTAGAGCTGATAGACACCTTCGTCGGAAACGGCGACGGCCTTCGCCGCCTTGGCGTCGATCCTGTTCGCGGCTTTGGCCATTGCAGCACCCTGCTGGCCGACAACAAAAACGGAGAAGGCGAGCGCCGCTCCGAGCAGATTTCCCAACACCCTGTTCACGATTTTACTCCGCCAACTCATTTACGCCACGCGCCTTGCATCGACTCCCAAGGCCCGGCCCTGGGAGCGATCCCTATCAAACTGGAAAGCTGGAGCCCGTCCCTGTTCTGCCGGACGGGCATGGCCTCGCCACTACGGCAGGACGTGCTGGGTTACCCGCCAGTCGGGCAGCCCATAGCCGCCCAGCCACGGCCAGACTTCCTTCTGGTTGAAGTAGACCACCGAGGTCAGGGCCGGAAACCCCGCATAGGACTTGCGCGAGTCGTCAGCCCATTTCGACACGTAGTCCTCTTTTCCGACATAGCCCAACTCGGCGACAATGACCGGCTTGTTGAATTTCGCGACACGGTCATAGCCTGGCTTCAGCGTTTCTTCGAATGTCCGGTCGCGGCCGGCCTCGTCATTGTCCTTCTTCTGCAGGCCGAACACCGACAGGCCGATGACGTCGACGTAATCGTCGCCGGGGTAGTATTTTTCGAGACCCTCGACACCCTTGGGCGACCACATGTATTTTGCCGCGGGCGCGACCTTGCGGCAGACGTCCACCTCGCGCTTGTAGGCGGCGATCCAGTCCTTCGGCGCCCAGTTGGCCCAGGTGAAGCGACCGTTCTTGTCTTCCATCTCTTGCGCCCAGCGGATGGTGACCGGGCTCTTCATCTGCCCGACAAGGCTGCAGATCGCCTGCATGTTGGCGTCGTATTTGCCGCTCAATATGCCGTCGCGCAGTTCGGGCGGCGTGATGCGCCAGTCCTTCGACCATGTCCAAGGCTCGATGGTGATGAGCAGCGAGCGGCCGCGTTGCTGCGCATAGGCGTCCGCCAGCGGCAGCGTCGACAGGTCGACGTCTTCCCAAGGCAGGAACAGTTCCTCGATACTGGCCGACTTGTCATTGCTGAAATCGCCGTAGGGATCGTAGGAGCCGAACGCCGACGCGGCCGAGCTCGTCTTGATCGGATCCGTCCCGGCGGGCGATCCGGCCGACGCCGGTAAGGCCACGCCGAGAATGAGTGCCGAAACAACCGCGGTTGCTGTGGAGAGTTTCATTCCCGTCTCCCATGGCTTCAATGCCCCGCCGGACCTTTGAAGCTTGCCACGACGTGCCGATCGAAACCGGTACGCAAACCCAAATATCGGTCTGCTCACGTGAACTGCGGGTTTTCCGAGCGACTGGGACGGTGCGTCTCACGCTGTGCCGTCCACTACGATAGTCTATCGAGGCCCTATACCCAGACCTTTAAGACAAGGTCGCCGCGATACTCACAAATTCGCGCCAACAATACGATATTAACCCTTCCTCATATAAGAGCCTATGCCCGGCGAGAGTCAAGCGCAATTAACCGTTACTTAACCTTGTTGCTATCGGCATGGTTAACCGCGCGCATGGCAAGATCGGCCGCCCGGACGGGCGGACGCTCTTGATCAAGTCGACAAAAGGCCGGGCCGGCGCGGCTGCGCCCGGAAGGTAATGGCACGCAGGCAAGGGAAGGTTAACCAGTTCGCAACAAGCGTGGTTAACGAAAACCTAATTCTGTTGACTCCGCATTAGCGTCGGCTGATTCTGTCGCCGGGTGAACGTCCTCGACCGGTTTTTGGTCGGGCGCGCAAGGCGGCGGGTAGAGTATGAGTACGTCGATGGATGCCGGCATCTCCGGCGGGGCGGCAAAGTCCGTGCGCCGATCCGATGCAGTTCGGACTGACATCGGCCCGAAGGGCCCTTATCTCGTGCCCGTTCTCACTTCCCGCCAGCGGCTGATCCTACGGCTGGGTCTCGGTTTCTGGTTTGTCACGCTGGCCTTCTTCTGGTCGTGGTGGCTGCGACCCTCCCATGTCGAGCATATCGGACCCTTCGCCTTCGCCACCATAGTGTTGGCCTGGCTGACCTTGATGCCGATGTATTTCCTGCTCAACGTCCACGCCTCGAGGAAGTCGTCGAAGCTGCACACGATCCCGAAGCGCTCGCGCGTGGCCATGGTGGTCACCAAGGCGCCGTCCGAGCCTTTCGCCGTGGTCCGCCGTACGTTGGAGGCGATGCTGGCGCAGGATTATCCGCACGACACGTGGCTTGCGGACGAGGACCCGAGCGAGGAAACGATTGCCTGGTGCGACGCGCATGGCGTGCTGGTATCGACGCGGCGCGGCCGCCAGGATTATCATCGCAAGACCTGGCCGCGCCGGACGCGCTGCAAGGAAGGCAACCTAGCCTTCTTCTATGATCATTACGGTTACGAGCGCTACGACTTCGTCGCCCAGATGGACGCCGACCATGTGCCGTCACCGACCTATCTGAGGGAAATCCTCTATCCCTTCGCCGATCCCACGGTCGGCTACGTATCGGCTCCCAGCATCTGCGACAATAACGCCGACGAAAGCTGGGCGGCCCGGGGCCGGCTGTTCGTCGAAGGGATGCTGCACGGCCCATTGCAATCCGGCTACACAAGTACCGGCGCCCCGCTCTGCATCGGCTCGCATTATGCCGTGCGCACCATTGCGTTGCGGCAGGCGGGCGGGCTGGGCCCTGAGCTGGCCGAGGACCACTCCACCTCGATGATGATCAGCGCGGCTGGATGGCGCGGTGTACATGCCATCGATGCCATCGCGAATGGCGACGGTCCGCAGACTTTCGCCGACTTGGTTACTCAGGAGTTCCAGTGGTCCCGGAGTTTGACGACCGTCCTGCTTGAATACACGCCTGGATGTCTTTCCAGGCTCAGCCCAAGGCTCAGACGGCAGTTCGTATTCTGCCAGCTCTGGTATCCCATGTTCGCTCTATTCGCCATGGCAACGTACGCTATGCCGATCTACGCGCTTTTGTCGGGCAACAATTTTGCCAACGTGACGTATCTGGAATTCCTTTTCTATTATGTGCCGAGTGCGACCGTCCCAATTGCTCTGGTGATCTTTCTAAAAAGGTTGGGCCTCTCGCGTCCATTCTCGGCCAAGGCCATCAGTTGGGAAGGGACACTCTTCCATTTGTTCGCGCGCTGGCCTTGGGTGATGGCGGGAACGCTGGCGTCGGTTCGCGATTATCTGACCAAGTCATTCGTCGATTTCCGCGTCACCCCAAAAGGCAGTGGACCAAAGCATCTTCTGCCCGCCCGCGTCATCGTGCCATATGTGATGCTGGCGGTTGGCGCTTCGTTGCCGGTTCTTCTTGTGGAGCATCCTTCGAGAGCCTTCGGCTTCTACTGGTTCGCCACGTTCAATGCGACGATCTACGGATTGCTGATCGTCGTGATAGTTGCCAAGCATCTGACTGAGAACAAGATTTCACTGCGGCAGAACGCGGGGAAGTTTGCCTTGCAAGGATCGCTCGCCGCCGTCGCCATTTTAATCCCGCTGGCGGGATTTTACGATCGCGGGCTGCAAGGCATATATGGACTGCAACAGGGCGCCGGCGTGCACATCGTCAAGGTTATCTATCCGGTTTCCGGTGCCGGCCGTGGCGAGGTCGGAAGCCAAAGGTTCAGCTTCGATCCCGGTTGGGGTGATTGAAGCGTCAACAGTCAGTGGACTAGTCAAATGGAATGCCCGGAGACAGCTGTCATTCATGGTTCAATCCTATCGGCGGGTCACTTCCTTGGTGAGTGGTCCGAATGCCGGCGCGGCACCACTAAGCCCTCGCAAGCGGGCATTCCCCGCTCACCATGATGCCTAAGTCCGAGTACAGGCCGCAGATCGACTCGCTGCGGGCCATTGCTGTATTCGCCGTCATGTACTCGCACTTCTGGGACGATGCCTCACTATGGGGGCATTATGGTGTCCGGCTGTTTTTTGTTATCAGCGGTTACCTGATTACCGGTATCTTGATCCGGTCGAAGGAAGCGGCCCGATCACAAGGCGCTCTTGGGGTCATTCTGGTCTTCTATCTGCGGCGAGCCCTGAGGATTTTCCCGGCATATTACGTGATGCTGGCCTTGGCGGCCGCCTTCTTGCCCGAAGTCCGGTCATCGTTGCCTTGGCACGCTGCCTACCTTTCCAACATCTTGTTTGCGCTCGACGGCAACTGGGACCCCTGGCCGCTCGCCCATCTGTGGAGTTTGAGCGTCGAAGAGCAATTTTATTTGTTTTGGCCGCTGCTGATCGTGCTGAGCCCTGGCCGGACACTGATCCCGACGCTGATCGGGATCATCTTCGCGGCGGTCGCCTTTCGGGCTGCCATTGTGTTCTACCTTCCGGAAGGCCCGGCACGTTACGTGTTGACGCCGGCTGCGTTTGACGCCTTGGGCGGCGGCGGACTGCTCGCAGCGATTGAAGCGTCCAATCGACTGACCGATCCACCGCGCCGGAGACTGGCAATAGCGAGCGTCGCGGCCATCGCCATCGTGGTGGTTTCACTCACGCTGCAGTCTGCGATGTTCAACTTTGTACTCGGCGACTTCCTGACCGTCGTACCTATGGTCGCGGTTGTGAGTTGGGCCAGTGTGGGTGCAAAGGGTCTAGTCAAACGACTGGCAGAGAACTCCATCGTGCGATATCTGGGTCGGATCAGCTATGGGATCTATCTTTATCATTTCCCCGCGCTGGCCGTCGTCTTCCTGTTCTGCGAACACTTCGAGATGCAGCTCCCCTCGCTCGGCCCGATCCGGTTCGTGATTGCGAGTCTTGTCACGGTCGCGGCTGCCGCGGTCTCGTGGCACCTGCTGGAACAACCGTTGAACCGCCTGAAAGCGAGGCTGTCCTACGTGGCCGCGCCGGCCGGAAACTGACCAAAGGCGGTCCTCACCGGCAGTTGTGGCTGACGTCGATTCGACCTGAAATCATACTGATCTGTAGGCTGCCGATATAAAAATGTTCGCATTTTAATAATATTCGATCGAGCAGTGAAAGACGGCGCTCATCACGTCGTTTGCGCGAATTTTAACAAGTCTCCTCTAATATTAAGTCACGGTGTGAGCGGCTATGAGCTGTTCGCGCGGCGCGGAAGCCAAGGAACGAGAAAATATATCCGCGCATCAGCAACGTGTGTTCAGTGGCAGGGGACGGCAATGAACAATTTCATGGGAAAAGCGACAGCCATCGGCAGGAGATACGCTCATGCCTTTGCCGCCGTTGCACTGGTGTCGATGGTGTCTGGCTGTCAGAGCATGGACACGATGAAGACCGCCTCGCTCAGCATCAAGCCGGCAACGCACATGACCGGCAAGAAGGTTTACCACCTCAAGAAGCAGCGGCTGCCTCGCATCCACCGCAAGCCGCTGACGCAGACGACCAGCGTGACGCGCGTCAGGGAAGAGGCCTACGCGGCGTACGTGCGTACGCAGCGCGTTCGCTTGGCCGGGCCGGTCAGGATCTCCTACAGCCCGGGCAGCGTCGGTCCGCTGCTTGGCCATTCGCCGTGGATCTGCGGTCCAAGCGGTTTCGGCCAGCACTCGGCTTGCCGGGCACGTTAAAAACGCCGAAGCCCCGCCGCTCGGCGGTTCCGTGAAACGCTGAACCGCTCTGGGGCCGGATGACTTCAGGTCGAATCGACCCGAAATCTGAATCCGGCACGCCTTTCGGCATCATGCTCCAAGGGTGGGCATCGCGAGGCAAGGGAATGTGCGCTATCAGCGCTACCCCTTGCCTCCGGTCGCCGGCTTGCTCGGCCAATGCCAGCCGTCGCCCTCGCCATGCGCGGGCTGCGGCCGCGCCACATAGGCGAGCGCGCCATTGGCCTCGAGATAGACGCGCGACAGCATCTCGGCGAGCACGCCCGACGTCACCGCCTGCAGCCCGGCGATCACCAGGAAGAAGCCGGTGATCAGCATCGGCCTGGTGCCGATGTCCTGTCCCCAGAAAACCTTGATCGCGAAGAGATAGGCGAGGATCAGCGAGCCGAGCACGCCGAGCACGATGCCGATGCCGCCGAAGAAATGGCCAGGCCGCGTGCGGTAGCGCAGGAAGAAGAACATGAAGACGAGATCCAGCACCACGCGGAAGGTGCGCGAGATCCCGTATTTGGACTGGCCGTGGATGCGGGCGTGATGCGTCACCACCTCCTGGGCGATGCGGCGCGGCGTCGTCACGGTCGCGAGCCATGCCGGGATGAAGCGGTGCATCTCGCCATAGAGCCGGACGCTGCGGATGACGCTGCCGCGGAACACTTTCAGGCTGCAGCCATAGTCCTTGAGCTTAACGCCAGTGACGCGCGCGATCAGCCTGTTGGCGATGCGCGAGGGCAGGCGGCGCAACCAGAACCCTTCCTTGCGGTCCTTGCGCCAGCCCGCGACGAGGTCGAGATCCTCGGTCAGCAGGCGGTAGACCATGCGCGGAATGTCGAACGGGTCGTTCTGCAGGTCGCCGTCGAGCGTGGCGATGACGTCGCCGCGCGCGGCGTCGAGGCCGGCCTGCATGGCCGCGGTCTGCTTGTAGTTGCGCACCAGCTCCACGCCATGCACATGCGGCCCGTATTGAGCCGCCAGCCGGCGGATCTCGGCGGGTGTGGCATCGGTGCTGCCGTCGTCGACCAGCACCACTTCCCAGGGCTGGCTGTAGTTCTCCATCGCCTGATGGATGCGGACGAGCAGCGGCTCGACATTGTCAGCCTCGTTATACATCGGGATGACGATGGAGAGCTTGTGCTCGGGCATGACGGCGCCCTCGGGCAGTCCCGATGCGGGAATGGGAAGCACGTTCATGGCGGTCATTTCCTTGCCGGTCCCGCCGCCGGGTTTTCCGGCAGCGTCGATTTCGAGGGGAACAGCCAGGCGATCGCACCGGTTGCGACCGCAGAGCATAGGATGAAGAGATGCAGCGCCAGCGCCGCCTGCAGGCCATCCTTCATGGCAATGCCGGAATAGAGCAACGCGGCTGCGGCGCCCGCCTCATAGGTGCCGAAGCCAGCGACGCCCTGCACCGGCAGGATGGCCGCGGCTTCCGCGCCGACGGCGCCGGGAAAGGCGGTCTGGAACGAGGTGTTAAGCACCATGGCGAGCAGCCATCCCTGCACGCCGAGCTTCAGCGCCCAGTTGGCGATCGTCCACCACCAGCCATAGCGCGAGCGTCCCGTCGCTTCGGTGAAGATATCGCGCAATTTGCCGAGCTTCGAGAGGATCCTGCCGCCAGTGGTCCAGTTATGCGGCGCGCGCGCCCAGCGCGGCAGATACCATGCGGCGGCGATCAGCGCCGCGATGCCGGCGGCCCTCAGCGCCGGATGCACGCCCGGCCAGACCAGGCAGGCCAGCACGCCGACGACGAAAGCGTCCTGCAGCCTGAACCAGAGGAGAGAGGCGCTGGCGCGCATGATCGATACGCCGAACACCTGGCGCAAAAGGATCGGGAAGGCCGTCTCCCCGCCACGGAACGGCACCACGTTGATCATCGCATTGTGGATCAGGATGATGCGAAGCACGGCACCGAAGCGGCCGTTCACGTCGGCGCGGAATTCGTCGCAGACGCGCAACGCTCTCAGCACATAGGTGACGAACAGCGCCGCCGCCACCGCCGCGAAGGCGCCGGGCGTGATGGAGGCGAAGGCGTCGCCCACCATCTTCCAACGCTGGTCGCTGGCAAGCCATGCCAGCAGCGCCAGGGTGACGACTATCGATATCGCTCGCTTCAACCAATCCTCCGATGGCGCCCGCCGCCGCGTAGAAGCGGCTTATCCGGTGGTTCGACAATTCACGCCTTTGTCCGCGGATCGCTTCGCCGGCGCGCCTCGAACGGCGCGCCGTCACGGGCGGGTGATCCTATAGACCAGCATCGTATCCGAATCCACAAGCTTGGCCGCGGTCTTGTCGAGGTGGTCGATCACCCGTCCTGTCAGGGCTTCGAGCGAGTTGACATCGCGCCGCGCGCGGCTGTTAATAGGACCAAGGGCGCTGCTCGCGCCGCCATCGGGCCGATAGGCTCGGGCAACGTGACGGATCGCGGAAAGCCCGAAGAAACATCTTCCAGATCATAATTCCTCGACCCGGGCCATGTCAGGGTCGAAAGGGGGCCTATTTATATGCGAGCGCTCATCGGAACGACAGCTGAAACCACGTCGCCATGCGAACCGGGATCGACCGGACGGGGCTCGAGAGGTAGGCCATCGAGGCGCGTTTGGTTGCTGCTGGCCGTCTGTGGCCATCTGGCCTTCATCGGCGCCGCCGGTGCGACCACGGCAAAGAACAATGCGCCCGTCGAGGCGGCCGCCAAGCCCGAAGCAGCTCCGACGGCTTTCGAGTTGCAGCTCCTTTACGCCGACCGCACCTGGAACTGGGAGAATGGGGCGGCTTATTTCGGGACGGACAGACGGCTGCGGGCCTGGACAGGCGGACAGGATGCGCCGGCCGTCGGCGAGGGCCGCTGGCTGGTGACCGAGACCGGCAAGATGTGCATGGAACTCGCGTGGCGATCCAAGACCTACAACACCAAGCCGCAGCGCACCTGCTACAGTCACCGTGTCGAGAAGGGCAATATCGAGCAGCGCAAGGATCCGGACGGCGGCTGGTACGATTTCAAGCACGCCAAGGATAATCCCGCCGACGAACACCGCAAGTTCGAGGCGGGCAACACCAAGGGCGCTCAGTTCGACGAGGCTCGCAAGCTCATCGATACCAAGAGCTAGGGTAAGCCCGGCAAAGTCCAAAATGGAGGCTCGCTGAGACGGCCTTAGCCGAACTCAGCGAGCCCACGCCCCGACACATTACTCACAGGGCCGACCACCGGCCTTGCGGGCCGGCGTATCTGATTGGCGTTCGCGCCGCGCGGCGCGCGCAATGCGCGTGGCACGACGGCCGAAGCGCTGGAACCATGCGAGGCCGTACCGAACCCGAAGAAGGGCGCCGCGGTCCTGACGATGGTGTCGATGTCTGACAGTTGCGCCACAAAGCCCAGTTGCTCGCGCGCCAGGCGGGGGTCGGCAAAAAGCCCCGCCGGGTCGCCGGAGCGGCGCGCCCTGTACATCACCGGGACCGGCCGGGACGTGATCCGCTCGACCGCCTCCATGATCTCTCTGATCGAGACCCCACGGCCGGTGCCGAGGTTGACCGCGAGGCTTTTGCCGCCGGCCTCGAGATGCTGTAGGGCCTTGAGATGCGCCCGGGCGAGGTCGCTGACATGGATATAGTCGCGCACGCAGGTGCCGTCCGCGGTCTCGTAGTCGGTGCCGAAGACCTCGATCGCGTCGATCATGCCGGACGCCGCCATCAATACCCTGGGGATGAGATGGGTTTCCGGCGTGTGCCATTCGCCAAGCTCGCCGTCGGGGTCGGCGCCGCAGGCATTGAAGTAGCGCAGGATTGCGTATTTCGTGCCGTAGGCCGAGGCGTGGTCCCTGATGATCTCCTCGCCCATCAGCTTGCTGCGGCCGTAAGGGCTGATCGGGTTCTGAGATGAAGTCTCGCGCACGGGCAGCGTCTCAGGCATGCCATAGGTCGCGCAGCTGGACGAGAAGATGATGTTGCCGATACCGTTCGCCCGCGCGGCCTCGAGCACGGCGATCGTGCCGGCGACATTGACCGAATAGTAGTCCGCCGGGTCGCTGACCGACTCGCCGACATAGGCAAGCGCGGCGAAATGGATGACCGCCCGCGGCCGGTGGATGGCCATGGCTCGCTCGAGCGCGTCGCGGTCACGGATATCGCCGACCACCAGCGGACCCCAGGCCACCGTCTGCTCGTTGCCGCGGCTGAGATTGTCGTAGACCACGGGCAGATAGCCGGCCGCCGCCAGTTGTTTGCAGGTGTGGCTGCCGATGAAGCCTGCGCCGCCCGTCACCAGGATGGGGCGGGCACTCATAGCGCGGCCGCCTCGCCGCGGGCCGACGGGCGGCCGCTATGCTGATCTGCGGGCCGCCGGCTACCCAGCAGGGCCTCGAAATAGCCCGCGGTGTGGGCCAAACCCTCGCCGAGCGAGACCTTTGGCTCCCAGCCAAGATGCTGCCTGGCAAAAGCGATATCAGGCTTGCGCTGCCTGGGGTCGTCGACAGGCAGCGGCCGGTGCACGATCCGCGAGCGGGAATTCGTATAATCGAGAACGAACTCGGCCAATTCCATGACGGTGAATTCGCTGGGATTGCCGAGATTGACCGGATGTGTCGGCGCCACCGGCGACCGCATCAGCCGCACGAACCCTTCGATCAGGTCGTCGACATAGCAGAAGGAGCGCGTCTGCGTGCCGCTGCCATAGACGGTGATCTCTTCGCCGCGCAGCGCCTGCACGATGAAATTGGATACCACGCGTCCATCGTCGGGCTGCATGCGCGGCCCATAGGTGTTGAAGATGCGCGCGACGCGGATATCGATGCCGTACGTCCTCGAATAATCGAAGAACAACGTTTCGGCCGAGCGCTTGCCCTCGTCGTAGCAGGCACGCGGGCCATGCGTGTTGACGTTGCCGAAGTAGCTTTCCGGCTGCGGATGCACCAGCGGGTCGCCATAGACCTCGGAGGTCGAAGCCTGGAAAATCTTGGCATTGTGGCGCCGGGCAAGCTCCAGAAGGTTGATCGCCCCGAGCACGCTCGTCTTGAACGTGTGGATCGGATCGGCCTGGTAGTGCGGCGGGGAGGCGGGGCACGCAAGGTTGTAGATTTCGTCGACTGCAAGATCCATCGGCAAGGTGTCGATGACGTCGTGCTTGATCAAGGTGAAGGAGGCGTCGCGTGCGATGCCGGCCAGATTGTATCTCTTGCCGGTGTGGAAATTGTCCAACGCGATGACTTCATAGCCGTCGGCAAGCAGCCGCTCGCATAAATGAGAACCGAGGAATCCCGCTCCGCCAGTTACAAGGGCCCGGCCACGGTCGATGCTCTTTTTGCCAGACCCGACCGGTTTCAGAACCTTGATGACCCTATTCATGGCGACCTCATACGCACACACACGCTACCGTTCCGGGACGGGGCCTTGCCCGACCAGGTTGTAAGAGCGATTCCCCCGCATGCGCGGAATCGCTGGCACTGATGTGCGTCATAATTTTCTGAGTTCGCGGAGCTTGTTGCCTACGGCTTATTTTGCCGTTTAGGCGTCCCTTCTGCCCCTAAGTTGCGATCTATGAGACGGTTGCCACCATCGCAGACTGCTCGCCCAAATTGCACACCCAACGCATACAAAGATATACCTGCGCCGGGGCTAGTCAACTAAATTAGCGTTTTGTTAACCTTGCGCCTTTGCGATTGGTTAACGATGACGGGCGCTTACCCGGCTGGTCGGCGGTGAAGCCTTGCTTGGGACACTTTGTAACCGGCGCTGCAATAACCGAATTGCAGAAGCATGTCGAAAGCAGCCTTCGGCATCATCCTTCAAACCTCGAAGCAACGCTATCATGACACCAGGTCAAGGCTGCCGCGCCGTGTCTAGATGTTCTCGGCAAGCGCCCCAGAACTTCTAGCGAAACAATGCGATTGCTGTCCGAAGCCGCTTGGGCCGCAAACGAAAGCAGCGTTCCCGAAATAAGGATTGGCGCTTGCGACAGGAGCCGGGCGAGACAGGTTCAATGTCTGGGCGGGCCGGCTCGGCTTCAAGTCGATCAAGGCGGCGTTGCCGCTTTGCGAGACGCTGAATGAGGTCGAATGGCCAAAGTTGAAGTATTGACAACCGGAAGTTGCCAACAATGCACCCAAAACAAAAAGATAGGACCAGGCGTTGATCGGCACGCGGAAATTGTTGTTGGGGCAAGATCGGCTTAAGCCGCGATAAGCCATGAGCATGAAGTAGTGTCCCCTCAAACGCGCGGCGCTTATTTTCGAATCATTGATCGGTCACCCACCCAACTCATTATGGCAAAGTTGATTAATTTAGCGATAGCTGTTTGAACGCTTCCACGGATTTTCTGTCGCCGCAAAGGGCGGGACGGCTCGAGGAGCGGGCATGCGGCCGCCCGCCGACGACGATCGAGCGGAGGGCGGCTGGTTGGCCGCGAGCAAAAAAATGGCCCGCGTGGCTGCGGGCCATTTGTCGCCTTCGGTGTCTGGTGCCTGCCGCTTTACTGGCTGCCCATCTCTTTCTTGAACTGGTCGAAATCGACCTGCATGCCGTTGAAGATGGTGCTCCAATGGCGCGTCAGCGCCGCCATGGCGACGGCCTCCTGGATCTCCTGGTCGGTGGCGCCGGCGTGCTTGGCGTTCTCGGTATCCGACCAGATGCAGTAGCTGCACGGGATCTGCGCCGCGACCGCCAGCGAGATCAGCGACTTCTCCTTTGGCGTCAGCGCCGTTTTGTCGCTGAGCTCGATGGCCTTGACCTCGGCCCAGGCGCCGGGCAGACCGGCCTTGGGAAACTGTTTCACGAAGCTCGGCACGCCGCCCATCGTCGACTGGATGTCCTTGAGGGCGGCGTCGTAGTCATCGGCCCGGGCAGGCGCGGAAGCCAGAGCAGTGGCAAACACGCTCGCGGCGGCGATAAGCGAGGCGGAACGAAGGCAGGAATGCACGGTTGAGACGATGCGAATGACTGACATGATGTTCTCCTCTGGTTTTTGTTAGCCTTACGATGTAAGGTGCGTGGAAGATGAACCTTACAGTGTAAGTTGTCAAGCGACGCCATGGATGCACCGAGTAAAAAAAAGCGACCCCGCGGAAAACTTTCCCGCGAGATGATCGAGGACGCTGCCTTCGAGGTGATCGAGCGGGAAGGGCTTTCCGGCTTTTCGATGCGCAAGCTCGCCGCCAGGCTCGGCTGCGAGGCGATGAGCATCTACCACCACTTTCCCTCGCAGGCGCATCTGTACGAGGCGCTGATCGACCGGCAGATCGGTCCGCTGCAAATGCCGGATCCGGATTTGCCATGGCGCCAAAGAATGCGCCTGGCGGTGCTGGATTATCGCCGGATTGGCCGTGAGCATCCGGCCTTCGCGACCTACTTTCTGAGCTACCGGATGAATTCGCCCATTTGCCTCGCCTATATCAACGGCATTGTCGGCCTGTTCAACGAGGGCGGATTCGATCAGGAAACCGCCGCGCGACTGTTCCGCGCCATTGGATACTATCTGGGAGGCGCGATCCTGGACGAGACCGCCGGCTACGCCAAAGGTCCTTCTGCGACCACGCCTGTAAGCAACGATCAGCTCGCGCGCGATTTTCCCAACATCGCCGCCGCTGGTCGCTACTTCGGCACCGCCGAATTCGACAAGACCTTCGATCTCGGCCTCGAAATGCTGCTGGACGAGATGGAACGCATCCGAGACGGTGCGAACGCGAAATAGTTGCAAGGGTACGGCTCTGAATGCGCTTCCTCTTTGTCCTTCTCCTCATCGTTGGTGCCGCCATCGGCATCTTCTATCCCTGGGCGATGAGCAATTTTTCCGGCCATGCGATCGGCACTTACCGCGTCTATGAGGGCGGCCGCTTCCGGCCGGTCACCGTGCAACTCGCCGCAAGCGACGCGCCGGTGAGGGTGCTGGTCGACTTGACCGCGCGGGCCGAGCGCGTCGCTGGCCAGCAGCGCACGGTGCTGACGCTGACCGCGGCGAACGGCGGCCGCACGGCGCTGGCGTCGGCGCTCTCCTTCAACCACACCGACAATCCCCGCCAGGCGAGCCCGCAACTGCCCGACAAGATCTTTCGCGACGAGGGCGGCGTCATCGATAGGGTCACGCCCGGTCCTTATGTGTTCACCGTGGGCCCCGGCGATGCCGACGGCATCGATATGCGCGCGGTCGATCTCATCCTGCGCGCCGGCACCGGCTCGATCGACGAACGCGCGCAGCCGGCCGGCTATACGCTGATGGGCGTCGGCCTTGCCGGACTGGCGCTGTCGCTTGTCTTCGGGCGCCGCGGCGGAGGCGATCCCCAGAATCCCAATTCGCAGCCGCCACCGCCACGCTGGGGCCGCAACGGTTCGCCACGAGCATGATACCGAAAAGTGTTAAGCGGTTTTCGGTCGACATCATGCTCTCTAGTGGTAGGCGCGCATGAATTATCGCCACGCCTACCACGCCGGCAATTTCGCCGATGTCGTCAAGCATGCCGTGCTCGCGTGCCTCGTCGAATACCTCAAGCAGAAGGATAAGGCGTTTCGCGTCATCGACACCCATGCCGGCATCGGCCGCTACAACCTTGCCTCGGTGGAGGCCGGCAAAACAGGCGAATGGCAGGGCGGCATCGGCCGGGTGGCCGAGGCGACGCTCGAGCCGCGGGCGGCGGCGCTGCTTCAGCCCTATCTGGAGGCGGTGCGCGCGCAAAATCCCGACGGCGGCCTCAAGCATTATCCCGGCTCGCCGTTGATCGTGCGCCATCTCCTGCGCAACCAGGATCGGCTGACGGCGATCGAACTGCACCCCAAGGATGCCGCGCGGCTGAAATCCGTCCTCGCCGGCGATTTCCAGGCGAGGGTGATCGAACTCGACGGCTGGCTGGCGCTGGGCGCGCAACTGCCGCCAAAGGAGAAGCGCGGCCTCGTCCTCATCGATCCGCCCTTCGAGGAGGAGGGCGAGTTCTCCAGGCTCGTCGATGGCCTGTTGAAGGCGCATCGGCGCTGGCCGGGCGGCATCTATGCGCTCTGGTACCCGATCAAGGATCGCAAGGCGGTGACCGCTTTCCGCGCGGCGCTGAGGGAGACCGGCATTCCAAAACTGCTCGACATTGCCTTTGAGATCCGGCCTGCCTCGGACGAGCCCAGCCTCGACGGCAGCGGGATGGTGGTGGTCAATCCGCCCTACACGCTGGAAGGCGAATTGAAAATCCTGTTGCCCGCTCTCCACAAGGCGCTTGCTCTCCGGCAGCCGTCGCGATGGACGCTTGATTGGCTGGCGGGCGAGTAGGGCGACCGCGCGCCTAAGCCAGCGCCGTAGGCGTCACACCGGTCAGCCGCCGGCTTTCGCGGATCAGATGCGCCTGGTCGGCATAGCCGGCCTCGATGGCGAGCAACGCGGTCGAGGCTTCGCCCTGCTGCCGTTGCAGGCGCCGGAACCGGTGGAAGCGCAGGATGCGATCGAGCGTCTTCGGGCCATAGCCGAAGGCGTCCTCGAAGCGGCGTCGCAGCGTCCGTTCGCTCATATGCAAATGGCGCTGCAGGAAGGGAACCAGCGGCGTCTCCGGCGACAGGCCCTCGTCGAGGACACCAAAGGCCCGGCCCATCCGCGGGTCCAGCGCATCGCGGCCCTCGGTGCGCATGCCGACCGTCTCTTCCAACTGCCGCAGCATGGCCGGCAGATCGGTCGCAGCCTTGATGCGATCCGACAGTTCGCGGGCACGCGTGCCCCATAACTCCTGGAGGTCCAGCCGCCCGCCGACGATTTCGCTGGCCGGCACGCCGAGCCAGCCGGCGGCCGCGCCCGGCCGGAAGCGGAAGCCGACGATCACCGCGCCGGCGGCAGGCGTCTCGATCTGTGGCACCCTGTCCGGCCCGGCAACGCGGAAGCGGCCGTCGATCCATTGCAGGTCGATCGTCGCGTCAGGCGTGATGACGAGGGGCGGAGCGGCGCGCTCGTCCATGCGGTGGACCCAGATCGCACAGAAGGCATCGGCCAGGCCTTTGCCAGCGGGCCGTTCCCGGAAGAAGCCGATTGTCTGCGCCAGGACCGGTTCCATCTCTTCTCCGATCTCAACCATCGGATGCCGGATCGGTGCGACGGCCAATTTGGCCGAAATCTTCAAGGCCGGCCTCGTCATCCATGGCAGAACAGACGCAGCCTGATGGCGCCCATCGGCGCGTTTGCCAACCAGATCCGATTTCGGATGTTGGTTTCGAATATAGAAAGGAGTGAGAGAAATGAAAGCTCGCATCACCGTATTGACGCTCGGCGTCGACGATCTGGAAGCGTCGCTCAAATTCTATCGCGACGGCCTCGGCCTGCCGACCGAAGGCATCATCGGCCGAGAATTCGAGCATGGCGCCGTCGCCTTCTTCGAACTCGCCGGCGGCTTGAAATTCGCCATCTACGAACGCGCCAACATCGCCTGGGATGCCACGGTGCCGCAGAGCGGCCGCAGCCCGACCGAATTGACCATCGGCCACAATGTCGGCAGCGAGGCCGAGGTCGACGCGGTGATGGCCGAGGCCGTCAAGGCCGGCGCGCGCGTGGTCAAGCCGGCGCAAGAAACCTTCTGGGGCGGCTATGCCGGTTATTTCCAGGATCCCGACGATCATCTGTGGGAGGTCGTCTACAACCCGGCCTTCGTCCCCGAGGACTGAGCGGAGCGAAGTAGATCATCGAGAGGACGCCGCCATGGCTGTTCAAACCGTTCAAGCGCTTGGCGCTCTCCTCATCGGTGGCGTGTTCGTCTTCGCCGGAATCGAACATTTCCTGAAATTCGGGGCGATGCGCGACTATCTTGCCGTCCAGAAATTTCCGGCGCCGGCCTTGATGCTGGCCGCCGGTTCGGCGGTCGAGATCGTTGCGGGTTTCCTGCTTGCCGTTGGCATGGCCCGGCCCGTCGCCGCCGGCGCGCTGGTCATCTTCACGCTGGCGACGAACGCGATGCTGCTGCGTTTCTGGGCCAGCGAGGAACCGAAGCGCCAGGTGCTGCGCAACGCGTTCCTGATCAACATCGCGGTCATCGGCGGGCTGCTGCTTGCCGGCACTCTTGGTTAGCTGGTGAAGTCTGGAACGAAGTTTTGCGGAAACCATTGTTTTCGCGACCGCTTGACCGCCGCCAAGCGAATCCGCACAGTGCGCGCAACCGACCTTGAGAGGCTGTCATGACTCGCTTCGCCCATTCCGCCCTTGCCGCGCTGGTTGCGCTGTCCACTCCCTTTGCCGCTCCGCTGGGTTTCACCCAGGCGGCGCAGGCCGCAGACCTTTCCATCTACAGCGGCGACGATGGCAGCGTCTGTGGCGAAAGCTGGGTGCTGAGCAAGATCACCGACCGCTTCTCCTACCAAGTGCATCACGTGCCGCATCTGCCGGATGTCGCGATCACAGATTTCCGCAACATCCGCCAGCATCGCTACGAGCCGGCAACCGACGAATGGCCGATCGGCCGCCACTATTGCCGCGCCACCGTCAACCTGTCGGACGGTCGCGACCGCTCGATCTTCTACCTGATCGAGGAAGGCCAGGGCTTTGCCTCGATCGGCGACAATGTCGAATTCTGCGTCTCGGGCTTCGACCGCTGGCTGGTTTATAACGGCCGCTGCCGCGTGCTCAGGTAAATTTTCCGGCTGATAGGCAGGCCGGAGGGGCGCTGTCCCGCCGGCCTATCCTTTTTCTCTCAACCATCACCGTCACCAGCCCGCGCCAGCAGCAGCGCGCGCTCCCGACATCGCGCAGGGTGTGGGTGAGCCTGGCGGCGAGTTTCGGCTGCTCGATCCGCCAGACCGCTTCGATCGTTGCAGTCGCGGTCAATCCTTGAGCTCGTCGAACCCGTCGACGATCTTCTGGACGTCCTCGGGAAAATCGTTCATCTCGAAAACGCGCCGGACCTCGATGACGTCGTTTTCTCCCGCGGGGCAGCGGCGTGCCCATTCGATGGCTTCCTCGGGCGAGCGCACGTCGATCATCCAATAGCCGCCGAGCACTTCCTTGACCTCGGCGAACGGGCCGTCGGTGACGGCCGGCTTGCCGCCCTTGAAGGAAACCCGCGCCCGAGGACGGCGGATGCAGCCCATCGAGCGCAAGCAGCACGCCGGCCCGCTTCAGCTCTTCATTGTATTTCATCATCGTCGCCACGGCCTCGGCTTCGGGCCTGACGTCGGGAGCCGCGGTCGCGTAGCCGCCGGGGATCATCAGCATCATGAAACGCATCTTTGTGTTCCTTCGGTTTGCAGGTTGCGATGATACGACGAACGGCGATCGTCGGAATCGACAGTCGATACGAATTTAATTGCGATGCCGATAACCGAGGAGGCTCGGGCACGCGGCCGGCGCCAGCCTGTCTGCCGTCGCTGCCTCAGGCTGCCCTGCCGCCCGATACATAAGCCTCGATCAGCTCGACCAGTTGCCTCTGCAATTCCGGCGCGTCGAGCATGTTGCGCCGTGCCGCGTTGTGGATCACGCCCTCGATCGCCGAGGAGAGCACGCGCGCCATCGTCTCGGTATCCTTGCGGCGCTTGCGGTACTGCGCGACGGCCGCCGCGTAATGTTCGAGATAGCGCGTCTGGAACGAGGCATGCGCGGCACGCGAGCCGCGGTCGCCGGGCGCCTCGTCGAGCAGCACCTGGTGCAACGTCGGATGGATCGAGTGCGCGCCGATCATGCCGCGCACCAGCTCGCGCGCGAATTGCCTGAGCGGCTTCTCGTCGGCCGCCGCTTCGCGAATCACCGACAGCACATGATCGAAGTGACGGCGCCGGATCGCTTCGACCAGAGCGAGCTTGTCGGGGAAATATTGATAGAGCGAGCCGATGCTGACGCCTGCGGCCTCCGCCACCTTGTTGGTGGAAAAGCCCGCCCAGCCGAGCTCGCTAAGAACGCGAGCACCGGCTTCGATGATTGCCTCGACGGTGGCGATCGAACGCGCCTGGCGCGGCTGCTTGCGCATGCGTGCGGCCGGCTTTGCAATGCGAGTAGACATCCTGGCCAGTCTCCCGAGAATATAAACAGGATACTCACATTCATTTCACCAACGCAAATGGGCCGGCACATGAGCGCCAAGACCTTGCTGAAGAGCCTGCTTGTCTATCAGGCCTGGGCGAATGATGAGCTCGCGGGAAAGCTTGCGGGGATAGATCCGTCCCGCGACCCCGAGGAGCGGCGCGCCGCGATCCACCTGATGAACCATATCCATGTCGTGTCGCGGATTTTTGCCGCGCATCTGGAGGGCGTCGCCCATGGCTATGCGAGCGACAATACCCCGGACACGCCCGAACCGCGCGCGTTGCGCGTCGCCTTGGCCGAGATCGACGGCTGGTATCTCGACTATCTTGAAACCGTTGCGGAGCAAGAGCTTGCCGACCCGGTCGCCTTCACCTTCACCGACGGCGACAGGGGCTGCATGACGAGGCAGGAAATGCTGACCCATATCGTCTTGCACGGCAGCTACCATCGCGGCGAGATCGGCCGCATGCTGGCCAGGATCGCGCTCTCGCCGCCCTGGGACACCTACGCCGTCCATCTGCACCGGGCCGAGCCGGCGCGCCGCCTGCGGCGTGATCGCTGACCGGCGGCGACGTTTGATTCCGGTGGTTGAATATGAGCTTTAGGCTCACTTTAAGATGCGCAAGCTTTGGTCGTCGCGCTTGATGGGTTCATCTGTAGATGTTTTCGCTGGACAAGATGAAGCCGACGTTTGGCGGTGTGTCCTCTATTGTGAGCACTATGCTCACATTGCGATATAAGGTTATGCCTCGGGCTGCTGGATGATCGGGTGATAGAAGCAGCGCGAAAACCTGTGGGCCGAGCTGTCACTTCGAAAGTGATAGATTCGCTCACAATTTTTCAATGAGATGCATCTTCGAGCGTTTCGTGTAACCAAAATTCAATAACTGAAAATCATTGTGTTGCTTCGCTGGCTAGACAGTCGCGAGTCAGATATGCATAGACACGCCGGGTCACTCACGACCATCGGCAAAACGCAAGGGGCATCGCATGGCAAAGACGACAACCAAGGCGCCGGCGGCGAAAGCGCCGGCAAAGAAGCCGGCAGCTAAGGCTGCCGCGAAACCTGCAGCAGTGAAGAAGGCAGCGGCCAAGCCCGCCGCCAAGGCTCCGGCCAAGCCCGCCGCCAAGGCCGCGGCAAAGGCTGTGGCTAAGCCCGCCGCCAAGAAGCCGGCGGCGAAGGCAGCGGCCAAGCCCGCCGCCAAGGCTGCGGCAAAGCCGGCGGCCAAGCCTGCCGCCAAGAAGCCGGCAGCGAAGGCAGCGGCCAAACCAGCCGCCAAGGCTCCGCTGAAAGCCGCCGCCGCCAAGGCACCGGCAGCAGTGAAGAAGGCAGCTCCGGCGAAGAAGCCGGCCGCCAAGAAGTAATCGCGTAGCTTCGCTCGCGAACCGCAACAGGTGAGGGCGGGTGCCACCTTGGCCCCCCTCTCGCCAATCCGGTGCCACAGCGGGCGGAGTCGGAGCGGGCGCTCCTCCTAAAGCTCTCGGAAATTTTGCCGCCAGGCAGAACTTCCGGGAGCTTTTTCTTTGGGATGCCCGCGCCGGCAGGATGCTGTTGGCCAATCCGGATTGCCCGGCTGGCCGTTGCCCTTCGGATCCCGATCGGTCAACAGTGCCGTAAACAACTGGGAACCCGATCATGCCGAAACTGCTCTACGCTTCCACGTCGCCCTATAGTTCGAAGGTCCGCATGGCGGCCGCGTATGCCGGCATCGCGATCGACCTCGTGCCGGTCAAGACGGAGGACAAGCCCGCCGAGCTGCTGTCGGCCAATCCGCTCGGCAAGATCCCGGTGCTGGTGCTGGAGGACGGCCGCTCGATCCATGACAGCCGCGCCATCATCCAGCATCTCAACCGGTTGTCGAAGAACGCACTCTTCCCGCGCAATCCGGACAAGCGGCTCGAGGCGGAAGTTCTCGAGGCGCTGGCCGACGGCATCTGCGACTGCGCCCTGTCGATGGTCTACGAGCGCCGCACGCGGCCGGAGGCGATGGTCTACCAGCCTTGGCTCGACCGCCAGTGGACCAAGATCGCCACCGCGCTCGACTTCATCAACGCCAATCCGCCGAAGCTGCCGAAGAAGATCACCGCCGGCCACATGGCGCTGCGCGCCGCCCTCGGCTATCTCGCGTTGCGCTTTTCCGGCCAATGGGAGAAAGGCCACAGCCGGCTCGTGCGCTGGGCCGCGAGGTTTGACGAGAAGTTCCCGGAGCTGAAGGCAAGCGTGCCGGGGTGAGAACTGCCAATCTCCTCCGCAAGGGGGAGATCAGCAGCTTCGCCGCTGCGCTTCTCCATTCGCCGCCCCCACTTGAACCCCATTCCCTTCCATGCTTGCCTGGCATCACCCAAGTCGGAGTGGTGAGCATGGCAAAGCCCTCAACCAGCGCCGCGCCGGACCCGATGGTCGCACGCCTGCGCGCCGCCCTCGGTCGGCGCGCCTTCACCGAGCAGAAGATGTTCGGCGGCACCTGTTTCATGATCAACGGCAACATGCTGATCGGCACCTCGAAGCGCGGGCTTCTGGTACGTGTCGGCAAGGGCGCGCATGCGGCCGCCGCGGCACTTCCTCATGCAGGCGCGATGGAGATGGGTGGACGCTCGATGGAAGGCTATATCCGTGTCGCGTCCGAAGGGACGGCAACCGACGCCGATCTTGCCGGTTGGCTCGGCCGCGCATTGGCTTTCGTCGAGACGCTGCCGGCGAAGGCGAAACTGCCGAAGCGGTCGAAATGAGGACGACTGACGAGCTCGCAGCCCTTCCGTCTTCCGCGGACACAAAAAAACCGGGCGCAAGGCCCGGCTTTTCCGTGTCGTGGCTTTTACGACTTAGAACTTCATACCGACGCCGAACGTGACGCGGTTGTCCGAAGACTTGACCTTGCCCGTGTCGCCGAAGTTCTTGCTGCCGTAGTCGGTGTAGCGATACTCGACGCGGCCGAACACGTTGTCCGTGATCTTGATGTCGGTACCGGCGCCGGCGGTCCAGCCGAGCATGGCCTTGCTGTCGTTCACGCCGGTGACGCTGTCGTCGATCTTCTGGTTCTTCGCAGCGAGACCACCCGTGCCGTAGAGCAGGATTTCCGGGGTCACGGCATAGCCGAGGCGAGCGCGCAGCGAACCTTCGATGCCGGTCTTGGCCGAAAGGCCGTTGTCCGAACCCTTGGTGCCATTGTAGCCGAGGTCGGCTTCAGCACCGTAGACGAAGTTATCCTGCTGCCAGTTGTAGCCGCCGAAAACGCCGCCGATGAAGCCCTTGGTCTTGGCGTCGACGCCCGGGGCCTTCACATGGCCGCCGAAGCCGTAGCCGAGATTGATACCGGCATAAGGGCCGGCCCAGGAAGCAACCGGAAGCTCGGCAACCGGGGCGGGAGCCGGCGGCTCCTCGGAAACGACGTCGGCCGCGAAGGCGGTACCACCAAGGGCGAACAGCCCGAGCGCAGCGGCGAGCGGCGCGAATTTGAGATTGGTCTTCATTGTTATACTCTCCTTAAGCCACAAGACACTTAGGCTTGTTTGTTCATGAAACGCCCCGGCCCGTCCGGGGGGATAAACGGGCTTGGCGCTCAACGGTTCCAAATGTCGTGCTGAAATGCGGCTGAAGCGAACCTGAACTTGGGTCATATCCCGGCGCGAATGAGGCCGAAAGTTGACGTTGCATCTTCGCAACAGCGAATGTCAGCAGGCTAAATATGTTGCGCTGCACAGCGCTTGGTTCAAGGGGTCCAGCGACATATATTGCCGGGAACGGTGCCCCAAATCCGGCGGGGCGGAAGCGCGTCCGGGCCGCTTCGCCACATTCTTGCCCCAGGTGGAAATGGCATTTAACGCTTGGCCCGTCATATTGTGCCGGCTTCCCGGAATCGTGAAGCCGATTGAGGATTGACAAGATGAGACAAGCCACGGCTGTCGCGCTGGTGACGGGTGGAGCACGACGGATCGGCAAGGCGATCGTCGAGGACCTTGCCGCCAATGGCTTTGCTGTCGCCATCCACGCCAACCGGTCAAGCGACGAGGCCGAGGCGCTGGCGGAGAAGATCGCGGGCGAGGGCGGCCGCGCCGCCATGGTAGCGGCCGACCTCACTGACATGGAAGCCGTGGGCGGCCTTGTCGGTCGCGCGCAAGCGGTGCTCGGACCTGTCACGCTGCTGGTCAACAACGCTTCCCTGTTCGTCGACGATCGTGTCGAGGATTTCGACTGGCAGGGCTGGGATCGCCACTTCGCCATCCATGTGAAGGCGCCGGCGCTTCTGGCGCAGGCCTTTGCCCGCGCCCTGCCTGAAGGCGAAGAGGGGCTGATTGTCAACATCATCGATCAGCGCGTCTGGCGGCCGACGCCGCGCTATTTCTCGTATGCGCTGTCGAAATCGGCGCTTTGGACGCAAACGCAGATGCTGGCGCAGGCGCTTGGGCCCCATATTCGCGTCAACGCCATAGGCCCCGGCCCGACGCTGAAGAACAAGCGCCAGGACGACGCTGACTTCGGCAAGCAAGTCGAGGGCCTCATTCTGAAGCGCGGCCCGCAATTGTCCGAATTCGGCGCCACGATCCGCTATCTCTGGCAGGCGCGCTCGGTGACAGGCCAGATGATCGCGCTCGACGGCGGCCAGCATCTTGCGTGGCAGACGCCCGATGTGACAGGCATGGTGGAATGAGTCCTGCCCTAAAACATAAGCGAAACGGCGCCGCCGACGATCTGCCGCCCGGTGTCGATCTCGACGTCGAGGACGAGGCGGCGGAGGAGATCGTCGAGTCGGAGTCGATCCCGACCGGGCCTGACGTCGCCTTCACGGCCATAGACTGGACGCCTCATGCCGGCGACGCCGACGGCATGGTCGGCGCCGAGGTCATCCAGACCTTCGTCAAGCGGCTGCCCAACCAGCCCGGCGTCTACCGCATGATGAACGCCGCAGGCGACGTGCTCTATGTCGGCAAGGCACGCAGCCTGAAGAAGCGCGTCACCAACTATGCTCAGGGGCGGTTCCACACTGCACGCATCGGCCGCATGGTGCGCGAGACGGCGACGATGGAGTTCGTCGTCACCCGCACCGAGATCGAGGCGTTGCTGCTCGAGGCCAACCTCATCAAGCGGCTCAGGCCCCGCTTCAACGTGCTGATGCGGGACGACAAATCGTTCCCTTACATCCTCTTGACCGGCGACCATGTCTCACCCGGCATCTACAAGCATCGCGGCGCGCGCTCGCGCAAGGGCGACTATTTCGGCCCTTTCGCCTCGGCCGGCGCGGTCGGGCGCACCATCAATTCGCTGCAGCGCGCCTTCCTGCTTCGAAGCTGCACCAACTCCTTCTACGAGAACCGCACGCGGCCTTGCCTGCTCTACCAGATCAAGCGTTGCGCCGGTCCCTGCACCGGCGAGATATCGCATGAGGGCTATGCCGAGCTGGTCGAAGAAGCGAAGGACTTCCTTTCCGGCCGCAGCCAGAAGGTGAAGACCGAAATCTCGGCTGCCATGCAGCAGGCCTCGGAAGAGCTCGATTTCGAGCGCGCCGCCATCTACCGCGACCGTCTCGCGGCGCTCTCGCATGTGCAGGCGCATCAAGGCATCAATCCGCAGACGGTGGAAGAGGCCGACGTCTTCGCCATCCACCAGGAGGGCGGCCAGACCTGCATCCAGGTGTTCTTCTTCCGCACCGGCCAGAACTGGGGCAACCGCGCCTATTTCCCCAAGGCCGATCCGGCGCTGGAGCCGGCGGAGGTGCTGGGCTCGTTCCTGGCGCAGTTCTATGACGACAAGCTGCCGGCGCGCGCGCTGCTGCTGTCGCAGACCGCGCAGGAACAGGAACTGCTCGCCGAGGCGCTCTCCACCCATGCCGGCCGCAAGATATCCATCTCGGTGCCGCAGCGCGGCGAGAAGAAGGACCTGACGGACCATGCGCTGCAGAACGCGCGCGAGGCGCTTGGCCGCAGGCTGGCCGAGACCTCGACCCAGGCGCGTCTGCTCAAGGGTTTTGCCGAGACCTTCGGCCTGGAAAAACCGCCGGTGCGCATCGAGGTCTACGACAACTCGCACATCATGGGCACCAATGCGGTCGGCGCCATGGTCGTCGCCGGGCCGGAGGGGTTCGTGAAGAACCAGTACCGGAAATTCAACATCCGCTCGACCGAGATCACGCCAGGCGACGATTTCGGCATGATGCGCGAAGTGATGCAGCGGCGCTTTTCGCGGCTGCTCAAGGAACATGGCGACGTTCAGCCCGGCCCGGCGGTCGAGGACGAAACAGGCGAGGAAGATCTGGTCGCCGGCAATGGCGGCTTCCCGGCCTGGCCGGACGTCATCCTGATCGACGGCGGCCAGGGCCAGATGACGGCGGTGCGCCAGATCCTCGCCGATCTCGGCGTCGAGGACCGGGTGGTGGCCATCGGCATCGCCAAGGGCCCGGACCGCGACGCCGGCCGCGAGCGCTTCTTCGTCAAGGGCAGGGACTCCTTCATGCTGCCGGTGCGTGATCCGGTGCTCTATTTCGTCCAGCGCCTGCGCGACGAGGTGCACCGTTTCGCCATCGGCTCGCACCGGGCGCGGCGCAAGAAGGAGATGGTCAAGAGCCCGCTCGACGAGATCGCCGGCATCGGCCCGGGCCGCAAGCGCGCCCTGCTGCTCGCCTTCGGCACCGCCAAGGCGGTCAGCCGCGCCGCGGTCGAGGACCTGGTCAAGGTCGACGGCATTTCCGAGCATGTGGCGAAGCTGGTCTACAATCACTTCCACGAGAGCTGAGAGGGCTAGGGTCGGGCACGGAAGGTTGAAGAGACTTGCGCTGGCTACTTGTAGTCAGAAGATTGGCGGAGAACCCCGCGCCATCGTCATCCTCGGGTCTGCGCGTCCGCTTCGCCCCCGCTCCGCCCGTGGATGACGAACGCACAGAGACCTCCGCTAATCTCGAAGGTCCGCGATAGCTCGCCCCGGTGATCGGACGTCTGCATCGTCTTTGTTCTCGACGCATCCGTGGCATTTTTCCCTGTCCAATCGAATCTCGCCTGTTGACCCCCTGCATTCGCTTCTGATTTGAGTACGTCTGGCGGAGGAGATTTCCCGAGACAACATGGCACAACGCGCGTTCAACCTGCCGAACATCCTCACCTATGCCCGCATCGTAGCGGTGCCGCTGGTCGTGCTGTGCTTTTTTCTCGAGGGGCATCTGAAGTCGTCCGACTTCGCCCGCTGGTCGGCGCTGGTCATTTTCCTGCTGGCCTCTATCACCGATTACTTTGACGGCTATTTCGCGCGCGCCTGGCAGCAGACCTCCAACATCGGCAAGATGTTGGATCCGATCGCCGACAAATTGCTGGTCGCCACCTGCCTGCTCCTGCTTGCCGCCGACACCGACCGCCATGGCGGCATCGCCGGCTGGTCGCTCTGGGCGGCCATCATCATCCTGTGCCGCGAGATCCTGGTTTCGGGCCTGCGTGAATATCTGGCTGCCTTGAAGGTGTCGGTGCCGGTGACCCAACTCGCCAAGTGGAAAACCACGATCCAGATGGTCGCCATCGCCTTCCTGCTGGTCGGCCCGGCCGGCGATAAGATCTTTCCGCTGACCACCCAGATCGGCCTGGTGCTGCTGTGGGTCGCGGCGCTCGTCACGCTCTACACCGGCTACGACTATTTCCGCGCCGGCCTCAAGCACATCATGGACGAGTGAAGACAATGTCCACGAAGCTCATCTATTTCGCCTGGGTGCGCGAGCGGATCGGCAAGCCGGAAGAGGACGTCGAATTGCCTTCCGGCATCGAGACGGTCGCCGATCTGCTGCGCTGGCTGAAGTCGCGCGGCGAGGAGTATGAGAACGCGCTGCAATACCCCGACGTCATTCGCGTCGCCATCAACCAGGAACATGTCGGCCACCGCGAGAAGATAGCGGGCGCGCGCGAAATCGCGCTGTTTCCGCCGATGACCGGGGGCTGAGATGGCCGGCGCCGTGGTGCCCGCCATCCGCATCCAGCGCGAGGATTTCGACGTCGCCGCCGAGATCGCCGGCCTGACCGGGGGCCGGGCCGATATCGGCGCCGTGGTCAGCTTCTCCGGCCTTTGCCGCGACGAGCAGGGTGCGCTGTCGGCGCTCGAGCTAGAGCACTATCCGGGCATGGCCGAGGCCGAGATCGGCCGCATCGCCGCGCAAGCCCTCGAGCGCTGGCCGCTGCAAGGGCTCACCGTCATCCATCGCCATGGCAAGATAGCGCCGGGCGAAAACATCGTGCTGGTGGTCGCGGCGTCGTCGCACCGCGAGGCGGCCTTCGAGGCGGCGAATTTCCTGATGGATTACCTGAAGTCGCGCGCGCCCTTCTGGAAGAAAGAGCATCTCGCCGACGGAACTCAAGGCGGCTGGGTCGAGGCCAAGGAAGCCGACGATCACGCCGCGGACCGCTGGAAGAAACAAGGCGAATAATGCATGTCGCCCAGAAGTGTGCAGCGGTTCTGAGGCAACGACATGCGTCAGAAAAAACTCCCGTTCGGCCATCGAACGACCGCAATCCTTCCCAAGCTTGCCAATCGGTTTGATTTGCTTGGCGGAGCAATCTCATGCTGGACGGGATCGCGGAGTTTTTCATCTTCGGGCTGGTGCCGCTGGTCGTCGGCGTGCTTGCCGTGCCGGAAGTGACCAATGCCGGCGAAAAGACGATCGCGGGCGAGGTGACCTATCGTGAACGCATCGCCCTGCCGCCCGATGCCGTGCTCGTGGTCGAGCTTGCCGATGTCTCGCTGGCCGATGCGCCGGCAACCGTGATCGCCAGGCGCAGGATAGCGCCCACCGGCCAGGTGCCGATCAAGTTCGACATCAGTTTCGATCCCAAGGCGATCCAGAACGGCCGAACCTACGCGCTTCAGGCGCGCATCACGGTCGGCGAGCGGCTGATGTTCGTTACCGATACACGTCACCAGCTCGATCCGCTGGCGAGCACGCCGCGGACGGTTTTGCTGAAAATGGCGCACTGACGTCGTGCGCCGCGCCTGACCGCGCGACTTTTCCGCCTCGAAACCGTGTTCGCCGGAATAAACCGGCAACGCCAGGCGTTGACTTATGCAGATGGCGGGCAGGCAAAGGGACGATGTCCCTTCACTTAAACCGCCAGACCGAATGCGCGGATCGATCTGGCGCTCAAAGGAGACCAGATATGAAAAAGCACACGCTCTTTCTCGCAGTCACAAGCATATCGCTGATCGCCTTGGCCGGTTTTGCCAGGGCGGACGATCACCTGTTCAACGCCACGCAGCACGGCCTCAGCCCCGACAGCCAGCCTTTCCAGACCAACAAGGCCGGCCACAGCGGTGACCTTGCGCCTGGACAGGGCAGTCCGTTCGCCGGCGAGGAGACGAAGACGCCGTCTACCGATACCGAGGCGGCGAACGCCCATGCGAATGTGAAAGACCGTCAAGCTAAATGACGTCCGCCCGCCGGGGGGGCCGGCGGGTTTTAAGAGAATTCCAGGAAAGTGGGACGCGGTTTTCCGTCCGGAATTGCGTGAAACAAAGAGATAGAGCGGTTCGCCGTTTCCAGGAAATGGTGAAACGCTCTAGCATGCCGGACCGCGTCAACAGCGCGAATAAAATCCCGTTCGGCCATCGAAGGACCGCAATCCCTCCCAAACTTGCCAATCGGTTTGATTTGCCTGGCGCGAGTTGAGGTCTGTCGGGGTTCCATTCAGCCGGTTCGATTTGCGGCATGCGCCAGGAATTCAAGCCTGCGCCGCCGCCGCCGGTGTCAGGCCGAAGCGGCGCATCAGGTCCATGATCCTCGCCCGGTCCGGCGGGCCGCCGGCGCCAAAAATGGCAAAGGCCTCGCGGAAATAGTCCGGGCTGATCGCCGCGGGTGTGACCACGCACAACACTTTGGCGGTTTCCGCGGTGTTGTTGTCGAAGCGATGGACCGCGCCGCGCGGAATGCAGAGAGCCTGTCCCACCCCGACCTCGTGTCGCTGCCCGTCGACCGTGAGCGTCAGTACGCCCTCGATGCCGTACATCGTTTCCTCGTAGTGGTCGTGGCTGTGCGCCGGGGCGAGCAGCCGCTGCGAGCCGGGCACGGTCAGTTCGAAGGCCGCGATGCTGCCGTTGGACTGGTCGCCGGTGAGCAGGAATCGAATGGCGAGGCCGCCGTCATCGCCGATCGTTTCTTCCGCCGGATTGACGCGCACATTGCTGGCTTTCCCTAGCATTCCATCCTCCCATGTGGTAAATCGAATTTACCGAAATGAGTAAACTCAATTTACTAGTATGTCAATGCCTCAATCCACGGACGATCCTCCAAAAAAACCGCCACTGATCGGCGCGCTGTTGCGCGTGCCGGCCTTGGCCATCCACCGCAAGCTGATCAGGGATTTGCGGGCATCCGGCTTCGACGATTTGAGCCCGCCGCATATGGCCGTGATCCAGTATCCAGGACCGGATGGGATGCGTCCGAGCGCGCTTGCCGAGCGGGCCGCGATGAGCAAGCAGGCCATGAACCAGTTGCTGAAGACGCTGGAAGGGATGGGCTATATCATTCGCAGCGCGGCGCCCGATGATGCCGGTGGGACCGTCGTGAACTTCACCGACAGGGGCAGGGCCGCTTACCAGAAGATGGCGGACATCCTGCTCGATATCGAGCGGGAATGGGCCGAGGAGCTTGGGCCGAAGCGCTTCCAGGAATTGAAGACGCTGCTTGGCGATCTCTGGGACACGCCGCTGATCCGATGAGGGCGGCGCGGTGCCGCGCGAAAATTGAATCTCGATTGACAAGATATCGATTTCTAATACTCTGAAATCGATATCTGAGCGAGGTTGGCGTGAGAAACACGATTTCCCAGGATATTCGCGAGCGACCTTTTCTTTCGGGCAAGCCGAAGGCTCTGGGGCGCGGCAAACGCGCCATCGTGACCGCCGTCATGGTCGCGCTCATATTGGCCCTGGCGCTACGCGTCGTCGCCAGCGGGGCCATCAACTGGTCGATCACCTTCGGCTTCTTCTTCCATCCCGCGATCCTCGACGGCCTGGTCATGACGCTCGAGCTGACGGCGCTCTCGATGATCGTCGGCGTGCTGCTCGGCATCGCATTGGCCGTGATGGCGATCTCGCGTTATCCGGCTGTCTCCGCTGCTTCTGCCCTTTACGTTTGGATCTTCCGGGGCACGCCGCTGCTCGTTCAGCTAATCTTCTGGTTCAACATCGCGCTGGTGTTCCCGACGGTCGGCATCGGCGCCTGGCAGGTCTCGATCAACAGTCTGGTGACGCCGTTCGCGGCGGCGTTGCTGGGATTGGGCCTCAATGAGGCCGCCTATATGGCCGAGATCGTGCGCGCCGGCATCAAGTCGGTCGACAGCGGGCAAAGCGAGGCGGCCGTCAGCGTCGGCCTCAACAGGCGCCAGGTGATGAACAGCGTGATCCTGCCGCAGGCTCTCAAGGTCATCATTCCACCGACCGCCAACCAGACGATCGGCATGCTGAAGAACACCTCGCTGGTCTCGGTCATCGGCGCGCAGGAACTCCTGACCAAGACAGAGGACATCTATGCCCGCAACTTCCAGGTCATCGAACTCCTGATCGTCGCTTCGCTCTGGTACCTGGTGCTGACCACGGTCGCCTCCGCCTTCCAGTTCTGGCTCGAACGTCGCTTCGGAGACAGCCGCGCGGTCGAGGTCATTGCCGGTGTCCAGCCATGACAGTCCCCATGCCGATGTGTTCGAAGCAGGCAAATGAAGCTGTGACGCAGCCCATGCTCGGCGCGCGCCACATCGGCAAGGCGTTCGGCGCGCATGTCGTGCTGAGAGACGTCTCGCTCGAAGTCGAGCGCGGCGAGGTCGTGTGCATCATCGGCCCGTCGGGTTCGGGCAAGAGCACGTTCCTGCGCTGCATCAACTTCCTCGAAGTGCCCGATACGGGCGGCGTCTGGGTCGATGGCGAGCGGATTGGCTGCCAGGAGGTGGACGGCGTGCTGTGGGAGGTTCCGTCGGCCGTCCTTGCCCGCCAGCGCGCCACCATGGGCATGGTTTTCCAGCGCTTCAATCTCTTCGGCCATCTGACGGCACTGGATAACGTTGCGCTCGCATTGCGGCTGGTCAAGCGCATGCCGCGGCCGAGGGCGCGCGAAAGGGCGCTTACGGTGCTTGCGTCCGTCGGCCTGGAGCGCTTCGCCGGCCACCGCCCCGCCCAGCTTTCCGGCGGCCAGCAGCAGCGCGTCGCCATCGCCCGGGCAATGGCGATGGAACCCAAGGTGCTTTTGTTCGACGAGCCGACCTCGGCGCTCGACCCCGAGCTTGTCCATGAGGTGCTTTCGGTGATGGGCCGTCTGGCCGGGCAAGGCATGACGATGGTCGTCGTCACCCATGAGATCGGCTTCGCGCGCGAGGTCAGCAACCGCACCGTCTTCATGGACGGCGGCGCGATCGTCGAGCAGGGGCCGTCGGCGCAAGTGCTGGGCCAGCCGTCGGAACCGCGCACCAGGGCATTTCTGTCGAAGATCAAGTGAGGAGCGGTCCGCGATCGCGGGCTGAGCAGAGTGAGAAGAATGAAGGCCAGGAAGAAGATCGCTGTCGTCGGTGTGGGCGCCATGGGCAGCATGGCGCTTTGGCAGCTCGCGAAGCGGGGCCATGAGGTCGTCGGCTTCGACCGCATGGGCGTGCCGCACGACACCAGCGCGCATGGTGCCGAGTCCCGCATCTTCCGCCTGGCCTATCGAGAGGGCAGGGAATACATCCCCTTGCTCAAGCGCTCGCTTGAGCTCTGGCGGGAATTGCAGTCGACCTCCGACCGCAAGTTCCATTTTCCGATCGGCTGCCTCTATATCGGCGAACGCGACGCGGACTGGCTCACCGGCACCATCGAAGGCGCGCGCGAGCATGATGTCCGCCACGAGGTGCTCGACGAGCAGGAACTGCGCCGGCGCTTTCCCCAGCACCTGTTGGACGGTGGCGAATTCGCCCTTCTCGACACCGACGGCGCCCTGTTGCGGCCCGAGCTTGGCGTGAGGGCCGCGGTCAGGGCGGCGCAGGCGACGGGGGCCACCTTGCATCAGGGCTGCGCCGTCGAGCGCATCGTGCCGCAGGCCGATGGCGTTGCGATTACCGTCGGCGGCAAGACCGAGCATTTCGACGCCGCGGTCGTCACCTGCGGCGCCTGGGGCACGCGGGCGATCGAAGGGCCGTCGCCGCAATTCATCGCCAGGCGCCTCGTTGGCACCTGGTTCGGCGTCGACGATGTCGCGGCCTATCTCCCGGAACGCTTTCCGGTCTGTATCCGGCGCACGTTAGAAATCGATTACTCAGGCTTCCCCTCCATGGATGGCTGGACGATCAAGGTCATGCCGCCGGTCAACTTCCTCAGCAACATCGACCCCTCCCGCGTCGACCGTACAGTGTCCTACGAGGACACCGCGATCATGCGCCGCGTGGCGCAAACCCTGCTTGAAGGGGTCGACCCGGAGCCGGTGCGCTCCGGCGTCTATCTCGACGGCTTCACCACCGACAACCACCCGATCATCGACCACCATCCCGCAAGCGAGCGGATCGTGATCGCGGCCGGCTTTTCCGGCCATGGCTACAAGATGGCGCCGGCGGTCGGCGTCGCGGTGGCCGATCTGATCGACAGCGGCGGGGACAATTACATCCGCCATCATTTCTCGGCCAGCCGGCCCACCCTTCAGGTGGCGTGAGCAGGGAAAATTCAAAACCGGCCGCGTGGCCGGGCAACCGACCGCGTCAAGCGGCAAACAGAGGAGAACGGAAATGAGCATTCTTACCACGGTCGGACGGGCGATCGCCCTTGCTTCCGCGCTTTTGGGCGGCACCTATGCGGCAGCCGCCGCGGACCTGAAGATCGGCCCCGATGGCGCGGCTCTTTCGGTCGGCGCTTCGGCAGATCTCGCGGGCAAGGTACCGGACGCCTTCAAGGACGGCACGCTGAAGATCGCGACGGATCCGAGTTCGCCTCCCTACACCTATTATCAGGCGGACGGCCAGACGCTCATCGGCTCCGATATCGATCTCGGCAATGCGGTCGCCGCCAAGCTCGGCCTCAAGGCCGAATGGTCGGCCGTAAAATTCCCCGGCATCATCGCCGCCATCGAGGCCAAGCGCTTCGACACGGCGCTCACCGGCATGGGCGACACGCCCGCCCGCGAGCAGAAGCTGGACTTCGTCGACTATTCCACCGACGGCAACGCCATCGTCGTCCTGAAGGGCAATCCGCTGGCGATCAAGACCATCGCCGACCTGTGCGGCAAGCATGTCGCCGTGCTGCAGGGCTCGGTGATGCAGGGCCTTGTCGAGAAGCAGGACGGCAAATGCACCGACAAGAAGATCGACATCCAGGTCTTCCAGGACATCAACCAGGCGCTCCTCCAGGTCCGCACCAAGCGCGCCGACGCGACGATGTACCAATATGGCGTCGCGGCCTACGTGATCCAGACCTCGCCGGATGCGGCGGGTCTCGAGGTGCTCGCCTTCGAGCAATACGGCACCGGCTACAACGCCATGCCCTTCCGCAAATCCGACAGCGCCCTGCGTGACGCCGTGCAGGCGGCGCTGACCGAGATGAAGGCGGACGGCAGCTACGACAAGATCCTCACCGCATGGGGGATGCAGGCCAACGGCCTCGAAAAGATCACCGTCAATGACGGGCTGCGTTTCAACCAGCCGAGCAATTGAAGGCTCGCCGAATACCGCAAGGAGAAAGTAAAATGGCAGTTCGAGTTCTATATTGTGGGGACACCCAGGCCGAAACGCTGATCACGGCGAAAGGCATGGACACGTTCATCCACAATTACTACCGGGATTCGGCGCGCGTGCTGCGGGAGGCGCTGAGCCCACGGCCCGGCATCGAACTCACTCATATGCCCGCCGACAAGATACGCGCCGAGTTTCCGATGACGCCGGAGCAGTTTGCAAAGTGGGACGTCATCATTCTCAGCGACGTCGGCTACAACAACTTCGCGCTGCTGCCCGGCAATCGCGAGCGCCTCGTGCCGATGGGGCCGGACCGCATCGGCAATTTCCGCAAATGGGTCGAGGGCGGCGGCGGGCTCATCATGGCCGGCGGCTACACCACTTTCTCCGGCATCGAAGGCAAGGGCATCTGGGGCGGCACGCCGATCGAGGCGGTGCTGCCCGTCACGATCATGCGCGGCATCGATGACCGTATCGAGGTTCCGGAAGGCGCCACTCTGGATGTGGCGGTGGCGGATCATCCGATCCTGAAAGGTGTCGCGTTCGACAAGGACAGCATCATCCTCGGCTACAATCAGGTGACCGCCAAATCCGACGCCAAGGTGCTGATGAAAGTGCGCGGCGACGTCTTCATGGCCGTGGCGGAAGTCGGCAAAGGACGTTCGATTGCTTACACGACCGACCCTGTATATCACTGGTGCGGCAATCTTCACGAATGGGAAGCTTATGGCCTAATGTGGGAGCGCATGGCCAAGTGGGCGGCACGTGAAATCTAGGATTTGACTTGTTGGCCGCATCGCGTTGCAGCCGTGTCGGATTTTGTTCCGGATATTGCAGCAACAATCGATGCGCCTTTGCTCCCGTGAAGGTTTCATGACTTACGGCCTCGGCCGGCCCATTGCCGGGTCGGCCGAGGCGCAACATCACCGCCGTCGGGATCAGATTTGACCGCAACCATCTATGATGTAGCCCGTCACGCCGGGGTTTCGGCCGCCACGGTCTCGCGCGTCGTCAACGGCCTCAAGGTGCGCGGGGACCTCGCGGAGCGGGTGAAGGCGTCGGTTTCGCAACTGGGATACCGGCCAAGCCGTACCGCCCAGCGCATGCGCACCTCGGCATCGCATCTGTGGGCGCTGATCGTTCCCGATTTCGAGAACACCTTTTTCACGCGGCTGGCGCGCGGCCTCGAGCAGGTCTGCCGGCCGCGCGACACCTGCGTCTTCATCGGCAGCTCGGATGACGATCCGGAGAAGGAGGGGCACTATCTCGATGTCGCCCTCGCCGAGCGGGTGGGAGGTGTCGTGATCGCACCGTCGTCGGACGCCACCGATTTGACGAAAGTTGCTGAGGCCGGAATTCCGGTGGTCATCGTTGACCGGGCGCTGCCGGGCAATGCCTACGATACGATATTGACCAACAATCTCTCGGGCGGCGCCCTCGCGGCCGGGCATCTGGAGACATTGGGTTTTCGCAAGGCTCTTTGCATCGCCGGCCCGCTAAACCCCACCAGCGACGCGCGCCTGCAAGGTTTTGTCGAGGCGGCAAAGCAGAAGCAGGGTCTGGACATCGTCCGCATCGAGCATGCGAACAATCGCGTCGACGGCGGCTACCTCGCTATGCGGCGCATCCTGGAAGAGCAGGCTGCGTTCGATTGCTTGTTCGTCACCAACAATTTGATGGCCATCGGCTCGATCAAGGCGCTCGAGGACGCCGCTCCCGGGCGCAAGGACGACATCGGCATCATCGGCTTCGATCTCAAGGAGATACCGTTTCTCAGCGGCAGGCACATGGCCTCGATCGATCAGGACCCCCACGAGATAGGCCGCATCGCGGGCGAGCGGATCCTGGAGCAGCGGCAGGATGGGTCGAGCCCCGGCTGCTGGATCGAACTGCCGCCGACCCTGGCGACGTTCGATACGAATCCGTCGCTGATTGTGCCTCGATATTCTTCCGGCACATAAGCGCTTCCGTCGCATTGACCGCGCCGCCTCGACCCCCTAGGCTCCCTCGAAAATGGGGATGGGGTTCCCCGAAACTGCCCTTAGGGCTGATGACTCCTGCCAGGCGTGCTCTCGCGCGGCAGGATTTGTTTTTCCCGCTCGCATCATGCCTCATTTCGTGAAGTGATTCCGATGCGGAATCGCGTTTGGAAAGGCACTGAAGCGATGACCCTTGCGGCTTGCGCCCTGGTCCTGATCGGCGGTTTCCTCGGCGGCATTTCCCGCTTTTTCCTCTCCGGCATGGTCGGCCGTGCCATCGGCGACACCTTTCCCTGGGGCACGTTGCTGGTAAACGTTTCCGGCGCCTTGGCCATCGGCGCCTTCGCAGGCGCGGCGCGGGCTGTCGGCGGCGTATTCGCCGGCGATCTCGTCCGCGACCTGATCGTCGTCGGCCTGTTCGGCGGCTACACCACGGTATCGTCCTTCTGCCTGCAGACGCTCAACCTCGCGCTCGACGGCGAGGGGCGGCTCGCCGCCTTCAACGTCGTCGCTTCGTCAGTGCTGTGCGTGTTGTTCGTCGCGCTTGGCTTCTGGGCGATCGTCTGGGTTTCTGGTTCAGCCACCGGCATGGCGGGCTGAACGATGACGGACAGGCAGGTGGCGACGCGGCTTTATCTGGCGGTCGGTTGTGGCGCGGCGAGCGGCTCGCTGGCCCGCTTCCTGTCGAGCTATGTCATCGTCTCGCTGCTCGGCATGAACGCGCTTTGGTCGACTGCTTTCGTCAATGTCGTCGGCTCGTGGGTCATCATGGCCTTCGCCACGCTGACCAGGCCGGACGGGCGCCTGATGGTCGGCCCGGCCAGCCGCAATTTCGTCATGGCCGGCTTCTGCGGCGGCCTCACCACGTTTTCGACGATGAGCCTCGATACATTTATCCTGCTGTTCGAGGGCGACTGGCCGCTGGCCGCGACCTATCTCATCAGTGTGGTCGGCCTGTCGCTCGCCGCGGCGTGGCTGGGCTATCTCATGGCGTCCAGGCTCAACCGCTTGCCGGCCGACAGGTGATCGGGCCAATAGGTGATCAGGGGGAAGAGAACATGGAACTTCCCACCCAATGCGCGCTGCTCAGGATCTTCTTCGGCGAGGACGACAGAGCAGCCGATGGCAAGCCGCTGCATGAGGCGATCGTCATCAAGGCGCGCGCGACCGGCATGGCGGGCGCGACGGTGCTGAGGGCCCCGCTCGGTTTCGGCCGATCGAGCGTGCTGCACACCGCCAAGATCCTGCGCCTGTCGCAGGATCTGCCGATCGTTGCCGAGATTGTCGACGCGCCCGAGAAGATCGATGCGCTGATCCCCGAGATCAAGGCGCTGACGAAGACGAAGAGCTGCCTGATCACCAGGGAGAAGGTCGAGGTCATCCGCTACGGCGACGGGGAGTGACCCCCGCCATCTCCGATCCGCCCCCGAAGCCGGCGGCAGATCGTCTCCTCATCGAAGACGCCCGCGGAAAAGAGTTTCATGGCCTCTATCGCCAGGTCGGATGCCTCGGAACTGCCTGCGACGATGCCGCGTTCCTCGCAGAGCTGGTCATAGATACGCTTCAACAGGACAAGGTCGTCCGGGTATGCAACGCCACTTTTAGAAACATGAGGCATGATCATGCTTGCCTCCCTCGATTTGGGCGGAAGCGCGGTGGTCGCTCACAGCCGGCGACGCCCTAGGCTGTTCTGCCGCCGGTGTCGTCGAACCTAGGGCGCGCGGCAGGCGCGACCACCCCTCAAAATAAAAACGGCCCGCTCGGGCGGGCCGTCTCTGCGAGATCCAGAGTTGCGGCTCAGCCGACGATCTCGGTGTCCGAGAACCAGTACTTGATCTCCTGCGCGGCAGTCTCCGGCGCGTCGGAGCCATGCACGGAGTTCTCGCCGATCGAAAGCGCGTGCACCTTGCGGATGGTGCCCTCGGCGGCGTTGGCCGGGTTGGTGGCGCCCATCACTTCGCGGTTCTTGGCGATGGCGTTCTCGCCCTCCAGCACCTGCACGATCGTGGGCGCCGACGACATGAATTCCACCAGTTCGCCGAAGAACGGACGGTCCTTGTGCACGGCGTAGAACCCTTCGGCCTCGCGGCGGCTCATCCACACGCGGCGCGATGCGACGACGCGCAGGCCGGCGTCTTCCAGCATCTTGGTGATGGCGCCGGTGAGGTTGCGCCTGGTCGCGTCCGGCTTGATCATGGAGAAGGTGCGTTCGATCGCCATAGGGTCGTCCTTGTTGTGGGAATGGAAACTGGGGTGGCGGGCTCTATACAAGTCGCCCGGCGGCTTGCCAAGGGGAGGCGGCTTCTGGTCAAGGCGAGCCGTTTGCGGGATAATCAGGCGGCTGCACACACCTCGGGCGCGAGGTCCGGAGCGCCGTGGCGGCGGAGCGTGAGGCGATGAACCGGCCTTATCTCAGACGCGGCGACATGGCAGGCATAGTTCTCATGGCGGTCATGTGCGCCTTGATCATCTTCGTCCTGCTGGCCCTGCCGCCGCGAGATCGCAATTTCGGCTTCGGCCCGGAGTGGCAATGCACGCGCATGGGCGAGGGCGACCCGATTTGCGTGAGGCTGGTCGACAACGGCGAGACGACCAAGGCGCCCCAGAAATAGGCGCTAAGGCTCGATCTCAACGGTCACTGTAGGCGCATCGCCCGCCTTGAGGCCTTCCCGCTGGCGCACCGAGGCCTTGACCGGCAACAGCAGGCTGCCGGACGACTTGTCGGGAAAGAGCGACGTTTGCCACCTGGTCTTGCCGATCGCCGCCGTGATGCCGACCGAGCCCCAAGGGCGCGCCAGCCCCGCCATCGCCGCCTTGATCCGCGCCGCGACGTCCGTCGGCAGCGTCATGAAATGCCAGCCACCTTTGCCGGGATAGACCCAGATCTCGGCCTGCATCTCATAGCGCAACATGGCAGCCCCGCGCTCGCGGCGTTCACGCCGCAGCCGCGACCTGCCGGCCGATCCCGCCATGCAGGTCGAGGCAGCGCTCGAACCAGCGCGCGATGCCGTCGGCATCGTCGAGCAACTGGAAAGGCGAGGCGATGCGACCCCATTGCAGCGCCCCGAACACAATGTAATCGACAAACAGCGGCGCCTCGCCGCCGATGAAGGGCTGGTAGGTCAGCGTCGAGCGCAGCGGCTCCAGCGCGGCACGGAAGGCCGAGAGCCCGGCGTCGCGATTGGCCACCACGTCTTCCAGGCGCTTGCCGTAGCGCTGTTCGCGGTTCTCGCGGAAATAGGCCGCGTTCGGTTCGTCCTGCATCGCATGCAGATCGGTCAGAGCCACCGACGCGATATAGGGGTGGATGGTGAGCTGCGACCAGCGCTCGATGAAGCGCGCCGTCGCCTTGCCGCCTTCGCCGGAAAACAGCGTCGGCCGTTCGGGGTAGGCTTCGTCGAGATAGAGCGCGATGGCGAAGGAATCGGCCACCACGCGCTCGCCGTCGCGGATCACCGGCACCGTCTTCGACACGCCGCCCTCGACCTTCGGAACCTCCAGGAAGCGCGTCGGTACCTTGGTGGCGGCGAGCCCCTTGTGCGCAAGGGCCATCTTGGTCTTCCAGCAATGCGGGCTGAACGGACGGGCGATGTCATGGCCGACAAGGTCGTAAAGCAGAATGGTCATTGGCGGGTCCGTTGCTGCGGGTTACGAAGGGTCCGGATTCGAGTTGAGCCGGGTGGGAAGAATGAAGCAGCATTTCATGATGTTTGCGGCCTATAATCAATGGGCCAATGGCCGTCTCTACGATGCCGCCGCCGATCTTGGCGAAGACGAGCTCGGTCGCGACGTCGGCGCTGTCTTCGGCTCGATGCTCGGCACGCTGAACCATCTGCTCGCCGTCGACCGCGTCTGGATGAAGCGTTTCACCGGCGAGGGCGACGCGCCCTCGAACACCGCCGCCATGCTCTACCACGCCTTGCCGGCCCTGAAGCTGGCGCGCGAGGCCGAGGACAGGAGGGTCGTCGACTGGGTGAGCGGGATGGACGACAAGGCGATCACCGGCCGTTTCTCCTACATGACCGTCGACATGCGCACCGTCTCGCAGCGCCTTTCGCCTGCGCTCAGCCATTTCTTCAACCACCAGACCCACCATCGCGGCCAGGCGCATATGGTGCTCACGGTACTCGGCCGACCCTCGGTGCCGCTCGACCTTGCGCTGTTCCAGCGCTCCGAGGAAGGTCGCGCCTACGCCTGAAAGCGCGTTGGCCGGAAGAAGTGCTCGCGCGAGTTATCCGGCAATAGCCGGTCAAGCAGCATATCGGGCTGCATTGTCCATGAATGGCCAAGTTTGCGGCCCGGTTGTTCTTGAGAAGTTTTCCAAATTTAAGAAAAGTCAAGGCAACGGCCAACCGGGAGTGTCGAACCGGCCGTGAGGCTCGGCGGCATTCTCCTGCCGCGTCGCCGGCTGCGGCGGCGCGCTGACGAGAACCTCCAGCCAGTCGGAGACCCTGCCGCCTTTGGTGACGGGCTTTCTGCCTGCCCGTCACCAAAGGCGATGCCGACGGCGTCTTAACCACACTTGCATTGAAGCTAATATGTTAGGACTTCTTTTGCGCTCGCGCTGCACAATAAGCCAGTTGCAGTGGGAGCAATGACATGCGCATCGATTTGTCCCCCACGAGTTGGGGCAGGGTCGTGGTGGTCACCGCCGCCGGCACCGCCTTTTTCATTGCCGCCGCCTTCTTCGTCGATTCCTTCAATTTCCCCTCGCTGTCGCCGCAGGCGCTGCTGTGGGCGCAACTCACGGACCTGTTCCTGCCGCTTGTCCTCGGCGGCTCCTTCCTGTTCTTCCTGATGTGGAAGATGCGCCAGCTGGCGATCACCCAGAAGGAACTCAGCGTAATTGCCGCGACCGACAGCCTGACGGCGGTCTTCAACCGCGGCGCCTTCTCGATGCTGGTCGAGGCCTACCTCGAGCGGGCGCGGGGCCAGACGGTCGCCGATGCCGGCGCGCTGCTGATCGTCGATGCCGATCACTTCAAGTCGATCAATGACCGCCTCGGTCACGATTGCGGCGACCAGGCGCTGAGGTTGATCGCGGCGACGATCAAGGGGCAACTGCACGGCGCCGACATTGTCGGGCGTATCGGCGGCGAGGAATTCGCGGTCTTCCTGCCCGGCGCCGATGCCGCGCGCTCCTTCCTGGTCGCCGAATCCATCAGGCGCCGCATCCGCGAGGCCGAGTTTGCACCCGGCGGGCGGCCCTGGCCGCTTTCGGTGAGCATCGGCGGTACCGCCTTCAGCGGCCCGACCACCTACCATGACGTGTTCCAGGTCGCCGACCGTCATCTCTACAAGGCCAAGTCCAATGGCCGCGATCAGGTGAGCTTCGAGAGCCCGCGTGGCGGGCTGGCGGGCGACGCCGCCGGCACGGTCCACTAATCAAAGTGCGATCCGTTTAGGCCCGGCAACCGCGCCGTAGCCGTCCATTGTCGTGCCCGCGGCCTGGAAGCCGAGGTCAACGGTGGCTGCGGTTGAGCAGTGGCCTGTGCTGGCGGATCAACTGGCGCTCGACATCGAGATAGGGCCTGATCAGGCCCGCCGCGGTCGTGGTCGGCTCCGGCTGGTGCACCACCGCCGTCAGCATGCCGTGTTCGGTGAGCAGGTTCAGCCACTTCAGCGCCTCCCATTTGGGCGTCGCGCCGCCGCGGCCGGTGAGGCTGCGGTTGATATAGCCGGGATAGGAAAGCAGGCGCTTGCCCGCCGACGCGCCGCAGGTGCCGATCCTGACCGCCCTGCCGTCGGCGGTGATCCAGGCATAGACGGCATCGCCGAGTTCGCACGCCGTAGGGTCGGTTATCGTCACCCGGATGGACGATCTGTCCCGGCTGAGGCGCATTTCGGCCGCCGGCTTGAAACGCTCGCGATCGAGAAACATCCGCCCTCCTTGCCGCGCGTCCGCACTGACATGGTGAACGCGAGCGGTCCGTGCGGTGTTTCACGCAGCGCTCGAAAAGTTTCATGGGATGTCCGCGCCGCCTAAATCAAAGAGATAGAGCATGATGTCGTCCGAAAGCCGCTTCACGCTTTTCGCATCATGCTCTGCGCCATCAACGGTCCGTTCATCCTTTGGCGGCTAGTGTCGGAGGCTGGCCTCAGCCGATCCGCGAGCGACCGTGTTCGACCTTATCGACTTCAAGGCGGTGCTGGTCATCGCCCTCATCTTCATTCCGCTCGAGCAGCTCCTGCCGCTGCATGCAGAGCAATCGGCGACGCGCCGGCACTGGCTGAACGACGTTGTCTACCTGCTCTTCAACGGCATCGTCATCAAGCTCGGCATGTTGCTGGTGGTCGGCGCGGCGATGCTCGTGGTGCAACGTTTCGTTCCCGAAGCGCTCGCCGCCGCCGTCCAGTCGCAGCCTTTATGGCTGCAGGCAATCGAGGCTCTGCTCATCGCCGATATCGGCTTCTACTTTGCCCATCGCGCCTTTCACGCGGTGCCGTTCCTGTGGCGCTTTCACGCCATCCACCACTCGATCGAGGAAATGGACTGGCTGGCCGCCCACCGGGTGCATCCGGTGGACCAGATCCTGACCAAGTCGGCTTCGTTCCTGCCGCTGTTCGCATTGGGCTTTTCCGGCGAGGCGGTTCTTATCTACGTGCTGATCTATCACTGGCAGTCGGTGTTCATCCACTCCAACACGCGCATAAAGTTCGGGCCGCTGAAATGGCTGATTGCCTCGCCGCAGTTCCATCACTGGCACCATGCCAACGAACGCCAGGCCTATGACAGCAATTTCGCCGGACAATTGCCCTTTCTCGACCTGATCGGCGGCACCTTGTTCATGCCGCAACGAATGCCGGAAAAATACGGCGTCGACGAGCCGGTGCCGCAATTCTATCACCAGCAGCTCGTCTATCCCTTCGTCGCCGCGGCCGAACCGGCCGCGGCGATCGTTGAGGCCGCGCCCGCCGCCGCCAAGCCGGAATGACGGCACGGAAAAGCCCGCCACTGAGGCCGGTTTTCGCGGGAGGGTAGTCCTTTTGCCGTAAACCTCAGGCGGCGAAACCGCCATATCCGCGCGTCACCGGCTTGACCGAGACGACCGGCTGCTCCGAGGGCCAGAGCACGCCCGCCGTCACCGCGAAGGTGATCAGCGCGTCGCGCGCCGCCTCGACCGAGATTTCTCCACTGCGCGCTGCCTCGCACGCCTTCACCGCCGCGCCGTAGCTGAGGCGGCGGCGCGACGGCGGAAACTCGGTCAGGAAGTCATGCATGTCGAACAGCGAGGCGATCATGCGCTTGTGGCCGGCGCCGACGCTGAGGGCGACGGGGGTGAAGAACATCCTGTCGTACATTCGGACCTCGTGTATTGGCTGTGGAAGCAGGGGGCTGCCGCCCCCGGTCTGGGGGAAGGACGCCACACAACGCGGCTTGCGGCAAGTGGTTCCGTGCGTGCCGATTTTTCCGTACTGGACGTGATCCGTCGGGCAGGGGGCCTATTTCCACATCCCGCGCATGCGGGAGCCGAGATCGACCTTGACGCCCGGCTTCTGGCGCGGGTCGTCCTTGAGCGCAGCACTTGCCCAGGACGACTGCTCGAAGGCCGAAAGCATCGAGGCCGGGATGAAGCGGGTGCGCGAGGCATAGACGTGGCGGTCGCCGCGCGCCGGCTGGTTGTGCGGATAAAAGCGCTGCGGCACGACGAGATGCAGGCTGTCCTTGGCCCTCGTCATCGCCACGTAGAGCAGGCGCCGCTCCTCCTCGATGTCCTCCTTGGTGCCAACGCCGAGATCGGCCGGGATGCAGCCATCGACGGTGTTGAGCACGAAGACGTTCTTCCACTCCTGGCCCTTGGCCGAATGGATGGTCGACAGGATGAGATAATCCTCGTCGCGATGCGGCGGCCCGGCCTGGTCGCTGGTGGCGTCGGGCGGGTCGAGGGTGAGCTCGGTCAGGAAGCGCTCGCGCGACGGATAGGTCGATGCGATCTGTTCGAGCTGTATGAGGTCGGCGCGGCGCGTGATCGCATCCTCATGGATGCGTTCCATATGCGGCTCGTACCAGAGCCTGATCCGCTCGAGGTCGGCCGGCCATTTGGCGCCGGCGCGTAAGCCGCCATAGATGTCGAGGAACACCGGCCAATCCTGCGCGGCGCGCTGCGGCGGCCGGAAGCGGGCAAGGCCGAGCGTCTCGTCCAGCGACGTCGCCATGGCGTCCACGATCTGCGAGGCGGCGGATGGGCCGATCCCTGACATGAGCTGCAGCACCCGAAAACCGGCGACGCGGTCGCGCGGGTTTTCGGCGAAGCGCAGCATCGCCAGCATGTCCTTGACATGCGCGGCATCCAGGAATTTCAGGCCGCCAAACTTGACGAAAGGGATGTTGCGGCGTGTGAGCTCGACCTCCAGCGGCCCGCTATGGCTCGAGGTGCGGAACAGCACCGCCTGCGCCTTCAGCGCCGTGCCGGCCTCGCGCTCTGCCAGGATCGCCTGGCAGACATAATTGGCCTGCTCGGCCTCGTCGCGCACGCTGACCAGCTGCGGCTTGTGCGATGACCGCCGCTCGGTCCAGAGATTCTTGGTGAAGCGCTCGCTGGCCTCGCCGATCACCTTGTTGGCCGCGGCCAGGATCGTCTCGGTCGAGCGGTAATTGCGCTCCAGCATGACGACCGCTGCTTCTTGCGCGAACTGTCTTGGAAAGTCGAGGATGTTGCGCACTTCCGCGGCGCGGAAGGAATAGATCGACTGCGCGTCGTCGCCAACGACGGTCAAGCCCGCGCCGTCCGGTTTCAGCGCCAGAAGGATCGAGGCCTGCAGCCGGTTGGTGTCCTGGTATTCGTCGACAAGTACATGGTCGAAGCGGCTGGAAAGATGCGCGGCGATCTCCGGCTCCGCCGCCATCTGCGCCCAGTAGAGCAGCAGGTCGTCGTAATCGAGCACGTTCTGCGCCTGCTTGGCCTCGACATAGGCCGCGAACAGCTCCTTGAGCTGGTCCGCCCACGCAGCGCACCACGGGAAGGCGGAGCCCAGTACTTCACCCAGCGGCGCCTGCGCATTCACCGCCCGCGAATAGATCTGCAGGCAGGTGCCTTTGGTGGGAAAGCGGCTTTCGGTTTTCGAGAATCCCAGCTCGTGCCGGGCAAGGTTCATCAGGTCGGCGGAATCTTCGCGGTCGTGGATGGTGAAGGCCGGATCGAGGCCGATCTGCTCGGCATAATCGCGCAGCAGTCGCGCGCCGATGCCGTGGAAAGTGCCGGCCCAGGCGAGCGCGTCGGTGATGATGGCGGCGTCGCGTCCCAGCACCTCGCCGGCGATGCGCTCAACGCGCTTGGCCATCTCGGCAGCGGCGCGACGGGAGAAGGTCATCAGCAGAATGCGGCGCGGATCGGCGCCCTTGACGATGAGATGGGCGACGCGATGCGCCAGCGTGTTGGTCTTGCCGGAGCCGGCGCCGGCGATCACCAGCAGCGGCGCGGCCACCTTGCCGTCGCCATGCATCACCGCCAGCCGCTGCTCGTCGTTCAGCCGGCCAAGATAGGCGGGCGCCTCGAAGGACGAATCACGAGCGGCGATGTTCATCGCCCATCAAGCATCGTTTCCGCTTTGTTCGCAACGGGTACGGCGCTGGCGATTGGCGAAAGCCGACGCGACAGACGATCTCCCAAGGGGAGATTGGCTGAACTACCGCTTCGGCTCGACCCCCATCGCCGCCGACTGGCGCCGCAAATTGCGCCGCTCGTCGCCCGGCATGTCCAGTGGCGCGACGTTGCCGGGCACCTCGTCGATAATCCTGATGGCGACGCGGTAGGCGGTGTAGGCAAACAGGCCTGTTAACATCAGGCGGATCATGGCTATCTCCTTATGCGGTTCGATCGGGTCTCAACCGGGTGGCCAACGGTTGGTTCCCCTCCAGCCAGCCAAACCGCGCCACGCAACCAAACCGCCACCGCTTCGTTGCCCTTGAGATCAAGGAGCAAACGAGAGGAGCTCGTCATGAAGAAGCTTCCTGTGCTGCTGGCTCTTGCGGCAGGGCTCGTGCTCGTCGCCTGTGACAACAGCGTGCAACCCACCAAGGCGCCGGGCGCTGAAGTCAACCAGAACCCTCAGGTCGACAAGAACCCGGTGCCGAAATCGACCACCGGTGGCGACCAGCAGGGTACAGCGCCGAAGCAATAGGGCAGGGCGGGCTGAATTGTCGTCAGTCTGAAACGAAGAAGGCCGGCGCTGCTTGGGAGGAAGCTGATAGCGCCGGCCAAGCGGGAAAATCAGGCCCGCCGCACAACATAAGATAGCTGAGTCTCCGCTTTGCGTCATGGTGCGATCGCGGTAGCCGGCTATACAGCTCCGAAGAAATCACCGGAAAATCCTGAAATTCCGCCGAGGTCCGCCTTCGCGGGTATCTGGGTGTCGTGTCTTGCTGCGCGCGACCTCATCGGAGGCAATCGTGAAAAGTTTGGCGGCCAAGACGCTGCCGACGGCCGGATATTGGCGGCCAGAGCTATCGAGGAAGAGGTGTGCGAACGCTGATAGCCGGCATCCGGCCTTCAAGCCACCGCCGCGCGCCCTAGTTGTCCGCCGGCGATCTCTACGTCCAGCTGGCGCTGCGTCAGCGCCGCTTCGGCCATGATCCACTGCTTGAACAACTGCACCTTGCGGGCGCCGAGCGCCTTGGTGGGGTTGACGAAATACCAGCCCGCCGTGTTGGGGTGGTGGACCGCGAAGGGGGCCACCAGCCGTTCGGCGCGGATGTCGCTTGCCATGTAGGCGCGGTTGGCGACGGCAAAGCCCATGCCGGCATTGGCCGCCTCGTAGGACATCATGCAGCTATCGAAATAGACGCTCATGGTTTCGCCAAGCACGAAGCTCGCGCCGGCAAAGCCCAGCCATGACTGCCAGCTCTGCGTGCAGGTGTCGGAATGCAGCAGTGTGAAATAGCGCAGGTCTTCCGGCGTCACCTTCGACAGCGGCTTGTCGCCTAGCACATCGTGGAAGAGCTTGCGGCTGCAGACCGGTGTCAGGTCCTCCTTGAACAGCAGTTCCGAGGTGAGGCCGGGGAAGTTGCCGTCGCCATATCGGATCTCGAGATCGTATTCCGAGGTCGAGAATTCATGCGTGGCGTAGGAAGTCGCCACGCGCATCTCGATGTCGGGATATTGCCGCTGGAAGGCCGAGAGTCGCGGGAACAGCCAGCGCGCGGCAAAGGTCGGCAGCACGCAGATCCGCAGCACATGCGCCTGCGATTGGCCCGTAGCCTCCATGCTGGCCGCCACGATCCGCTCCAGCGCCTCGCGGACGCGCGCCACGTAGGTCTCACCCTCCGGCGTCAGCGACACGGCATTGCCGCCGCGCTCGAAGATCTTGAAGCGAAGCTGATCCTCCAGGCTCTTCACGCGCTGGCTGACGGCGGAAGCGGTGATGAACTGCTCTTCGCCGGCACGCGTGAAATTCCTGTGCCTCGCGGCGCTCTCCACGATTTTCAGCGAGTTGAGGTTGACCTGACTGAGCAGACGCACGGGGTTTCGACCTTAAGCTGGGCTTACGCTACCACCAGCATTCCTAAATTTACAGGGGTAGGCGTTTAAATGACTGCTAACCAAGTGTTGCCCCCACCTTGGAGAAAGTAGAATGAACGCCCATACAATTCCCGAACTGCGCTGCGCAATGAGCCGCGAGGCGATCATTGGTCATGAGACCTCCTGGAAAGTGTCGGGTTTCGGCGTCGCCCAGTATCGTCACGGTTACGACCCCGCTCTGCTTGCCGCCATCGAGGAAGCCGCCCTGAAGTTGAAGGCCAGCCATGCCGTGCACAAGCACCTCGACCTCACCTTCATCACCGGCGCCGACCGCTATATTCCGGAGATCAAGGAGCTTTTACACGACAAGCTGCGCCTGGAAAGACTTTCCGACATGATGGGCACCAAGCTCGAGCCGTATCCGCTGTCGATCGTCGGCTCGACCGTCACCTTCATGAATCCGAAAGACGGTGCGGTCGAATGGCATTGCGACGGCGTTCCGGTGACCGAACTCATTCCGCTGTCGATCAGCGACCCGCTCATCGGCGGCCATCTTGAGATCTATTGCGACGATTCCGAGACCGGCCGCTCGATCCTGGAATCCGGCCGCGATCTGCCGCGCAACAAGATCATGCGCATCGACCACAAGATGAACTATGCCACGCTCGGCCAGTTCCTCGGCGTGCTCCATCGCACCGCGCCGATCCAACTCGGCGAGCGCGTCACGCTGGTGCTCAACCAGCGTTCGGCGACCAAGCCCTATGTCGACGACAACCGCATGTTCTATCTTGCCGCCGACAACGACCATGACCGTGCCTGGGTGAACGAACTGGCCGAGGATGTCTGGACCAACCAGTTGCCCGCCTACCGCCGCCATGCCGAGGAGCATCCCGCGCCGCAGCCGACGGCGGAAGCGGTTTCCGGCGGGACGAGGGAGTCGTGGTAATGAGCCACGATCCGGTCGAGCGTCAGCCGCCCTCAGTGTCGCTGAGCCTCGGTCCGGTCGTGCCGGAAAGTCAAAACCGTTCCAGCGTCGCCCCCGGGGCGGCGCTGGCCTTCGCCCTCGGCGCCGTGGCGCTGTGGGCCACCAACGCCCTGGTCGGCAAAACGCTGATTGCCCTCTATCCGGTGTCGCAGGTGCAGTTTCTGCAGTTTTGCGGCGCGGCCATGGTCTTCGCGTTGATCCGGCTCTTTCCTTTTTCCCCTGTGGGAGAAGGTGGATCGGCGCGCAGCGCCGAGATGGATGAGGGGTGTTCCAGCGAAATGGGACGTCGGCGTTCCCTGGAGCATCCCTCATCCGACCTCGCTTCGCGAGCCCGCTTTCTCCCACAACGGGAAAAAGGGAATGCCGCGTTCGCCTATGCCGTCGGCTTCCTGGGCCTGGTCGGCACGATGGTGCTGCAATATATCGGCTTCGCCTCGATGCCGGTTATCGAGGCAAACCTCGTCGCCTACACTTGGCCGCTGATGACCGCCGCGGCGGTCATCCTGCTTGCCCGTCCGCGCCGTCCGCTGTTGCTCGGGCTGGCTGCGGCGCTCGGCTTCATCGGCGTGGCGCTGGTCATTTCGGGCGGTCGCGCGCAGACCTGGTTCCAAGGCGGCAGCCTCGTCGGCTACCTTGCCGCGTTCGGCTCGGCGCTCTGCATGGCCTTTTACTCGCTCGCCGTCGGCCGCCTTGCCGTGTCGCCGGAGCGCCTGCTGTTGCCCTCGGCGCTGATCGGCGTCGCGCTCACCTTTGCCTGGTGCCTGCATGACGGCGTCGTGCGCCCGACCGGCGCGCACCTTCTGCTCGGCCTCTATCTCGGTGCCGGCCCGATGGGGCTCGGCTATTATTTCTGGTCGCGCGCGGCGAAGCTCGATCATGGCGGCAGGATAGCGGTCGTCGCCTATCTGACGCCGATTGCTTCCACGTTTCTGCTGACGCTCTCGGGCGAAAGCCTGTCGATGACGGCGGTTGCCGGCGCCGTTCTCGTCATCGGCAGCTGCCTTGCGGTCGGCATCGAAGGTACGGAGACCCGGAACGATGTCCAAGATGGCCGTTGACGATGACGAACGCCGCGCCAGGCAGGAGGCGCACTGGCTGGTCAGGGAGTTTGGCGCGGAGGCGCCGCTCTATGCGGCCATGAAGGCCGAAAAGGCCATCGAGCAGAAGGATTTCGGCCGCTGCGCGCGCTGGAAGCGCGTGCTGGAGATCCTCGCGGACAAGCCGCCCGCGGAACTCAGGCGCGGTGTCGCCGCCAGATGACCGATTTGCCATGGGGCCGCCGAATCGCGCATGTTCGATTATCCGAGGGTAGATTATCGCGGCGTGCCGGAACTTGCCCTGAACTTCGATTTTTCAGCAACTTTCACGGCGAATCGAAGTGCTATAGCGCCTTTTGCGCATCCAGGCGGGCCGCCGGTGCTATAAAGCGCTGGCTATAGCTATTAGAATTCCTAACTTGCGCGTTTCCAGTCCGCGTAGAAACATCACCCGGTATTGAGTGTCGTAGCTTTACTGACTCTGGACGGTCCGTTGGGGGACAGGTCCAATTCGATACACCGACGAAAGTCTTAAAAAAGAGCTGGCGATTTGAGGACCAGCAGAAGGTGAAAAAATTGTCCAACATCGACGACAAGACTGCAATCGAGCTGACCGCCGACATTGTTTCGGCCTATGTCGGCAACAATCCGCTCCCCGCCTCTGGCCTGCCTGATCTGATCGCCAGCGTCAGCGCCTCGGTTCGCAAGCTCGCCGGCGGCAGCGTTGTCAAGGAGGCGGTGGCTCTGACGCCCGCCGTCAACCCGAAGCGCTCGGTTTTCCCCGACCACATCGTGTGCCTGGAGGATGGAAAGAAGTTCAAGTCGTTGAAGCGCCACCTCGCGACCGACCATGGTCTGACGCCGGACGAATACCGCGCGAAATGGGGCCTGCCCGCTGACTATCCGATGGTGGCACCCAGCTATTCGGCGACCCGTTCCGCACTGGCCAAATCCTCCGGCCTCGGCCGCAAGCCAGCGGGCGGCGACGCGGGCAAGGGCAAGCGCAAGGCCAAGGCCTGAGGCATGTTGCCCGCAACGGATGATGGCGCGCCATGGCCGTGGCGCGACCATCTGGCTGCCCTCGGCGCGTTGCGCCGTGGCGTAGCCGTCCAGTCCTCGGTGGACGCGGCCGACGGCGTCAGGGCGCGGCGCATCCTGTTTTCGCTAGGCGATCCCTCCGGCGACTTGCTTGCCGCGCTCGACGCGCTTGACCGATTCGAGCGCGCCATCGTCGAATGCGACGACCCGTCGGCCATCGAAGCGCGCAGACTGAGCTGCTTGGTCATCCTGGACCGCCTTGCGGCAAACGGTTCGCCGCGCGCCTAATGCATGTCGTGCAAAAGTGCGCAGCGGTTTGCGATAACGATATGCATGAAACAAAGGCCTAAAGTTTCCGTGAAACAGTGGAACGCGCTAGCGGCGGGCCTGGGGCGGCTTGACCGGCCGGGTGCGCTCGGAATCCTGCTCGCCGGCAAGGCTCTCCGCCTCGACCGCTGTCATTTCAAGGAGATAGACAAGCATCTGGTAGCGCGTGTGCGAGAGCATTTTGGCCAGCTTGCGCGTGATCTCCGCGACATATCGCAACGTTCGTAAATCGCTGGGCGCTCCATCCATCGTGAGCTCCTGATATGGCCAAGTTGTTTGGGCCAAGTTACGTGAACCAAGTTATCGTTGGCGCCCACTCACGACTCACGGCGCGACTACAGGTTTGCAGGTTTGCGGCAAAACTGAAATCATTTTTGATAAGCATCATGCTTGGCCCGGAAGATTTTGCCATCTTTTTTTGGTGGTATCGCCACTTGTGGCGCTAATATTGAACCAAAGCCGAACTTGCGGTTGTCTTGCCGCGCATGGCTGATTTTCCGCCAGGGAATGTTGATCGTAACAGGCCGGCTATGGCGGTCACGCCGCTCAGTCCTTATAGGCGGAGCAGAAGCTTGGCGGGTTGTCGTTGCCGATCATGGTGCAGCCGCGCTTGATCTCGTCGACCATCATGCTGCATGCATTCTGCCCGTTGCAAGGCGGATTGGTCGCCGGCGACACCTGGATGCACTGCGAGACATACTGGTCCGACTTCGCCTTGCCGGCGGATTGCACGCATGGCCGCGTGTCGTTCTGGCTAGCCTTGGCGGGCGCGGGTTTCGCGGGCGCGGCGCCAGCCGTCGCGGGCGCAGCCTTGGTCGTCGCGGGCGCGGCCTTCGCAGGCGCGGCACTGCCGCCGCTTTGCGGCACGCAGGAGAGATCGCCTTCGGGGCATTGCAATTGGTGCTGCAACTGCGCCAGCCGCGCCTTGGTCAACTCCGCCCTGCAGGTCTCGATGAGGGTCGAGTACACTGAGCCATCGGCATAAGGCTGGGTGCGGAAGGCGCACTCCTTGTCGCGGAATGGGATCCAGGCGCGCTGCGCGTCGCGCAAGCGCTTCAGGTTGGCGGGAGCGAGACGTCCCGCCAGCGCCTTGTAGACCGCGTTGAGGCCAGCGTCGGCCGAAGCGGCATTCGCGGTCGTGCAGGTAGCAAGGTCGGCCTGCGTCTTCGCTGCCGCGCAGTCGGTGGCCGCACGGGCTGCGGGGGTGGTGAGAAGCATAGCCAGCCCGGCGGCGACTGCGAAAATTGCGACCGCCAGCGAGGCCGAAAGGAGCGAGGTCTTGCCCGACATCTGATCTGCCCTCTGTTTGAATCGAACCCCGTCGCTCGCGCCAGCATAGGTTGAGACAACAGCCGCAATCAACGCCAAACCTGTGACGTGGCAAGCAAAGTGTGACCGGGCGAGATTGGCGAAAGCGCAGGAGCGCGCAGTCTCGGGACGATGGCCGCCCTAAAACGCCTTCCCGGAATCGATCTGGATCAACAGGTGTTCCGGCGCCCGCGTCTCTGGTCTGTTCGCAATCTTTCCCGCCTGCGGAGAGGTTGGTTGGGCCTGCGGCCCACTCGCGCGCTCGGTCGGAACAGCAATTTGAGCGGTCTGGTCCTCGAACAGAACCACTTGCGTCGCCAGCGCGGTTGTCGTGGCGACCTGGAAGAAGATGAAGGCTAGGGCGAGATGGCGGATCACGGGCCTCCAAACGCTTCGCCCGGCAACTGGTTCCAGTCCGTCGTGTTTTTTGCTGAGCGGCCAATACATGTCGCCCAGAAGTGTGCAGCGGTTCCGGGACAACGACATGCGGCAAAACAAAGACTTAAAGCGCATCGCTTGAGTCCGGTGCAACGCTACGCGCTTTAACAGGCTGCGGCGGGCCTCATCCCGGCTCCTGGCTCTTGCGAAGCGCCGATCTCCCGTGCAAAAGCCGGCCATGCTTATCATCAACGACCTTACGCTGCGCATGGCGGGGCGACTGCTTCTCGATCATGCCTCATTGACCCTGCCGGCCGGCACCAAGGCCGGTCTCGTCGGCCGCAACGGCACCGGCAAGACCACGCTGTTCAAGGCGATCACCGGCGATTTCCCTTCGGAGACCGGCTCGATCAGCCTGCCGAAGAACACCCGCATCGGCCAGGTGGCGCAGGAAGCGCCCGGCACCGAGGAGCCGCTGATCGACATCGTCCTGAAAGCCGATGTCGAGCGCCAGGCCTTGCTCGATGAGGAAAAGACCGCGACCGATCCGCACCGCATCGCCGAGATCCACACGCGGCTGGCCGACATCGACGCGCATTCGGCCGAATCCCGCGCCGCCACCATCCTTGCCGGCCTCGGCTTCGACGATGCCGCGCAGAAACGCCCCGCCTCGTCCTTCTCCGGCGGCTGGCGCATGCGCGTGGCTTTGGCCGCCGTGCTCTTCTCCGAGCCCGACCTGCTGCTGCTCGACGAGCCGACCAACTATCTCGACCTTGAAGGTACGCTGTGGCTGGAGAACTACGTCGCGAAATATCCGCACACGGTGTTGCTGATCTCGCACGACCGCGATCTGCTCAACCGCGCCGTCAACTCGATTGTCCATCTTGATCAGAAGAAGCTGACCTTCTGGCGCGGTGGCTACGACCAGTTCGAACGCCAGCTCACCGAGCAGCGCGAGCTGCAGGAGAAGAGCCGCGTCAAGCAGGAAACCCAGCGCAAGCATATGGAATCCTTCGTCGAGCGTTTTCGCGCCAAGGCTTCCAAGGCCCGGCAGGCGCAGTCGCGCCTGAAGGCGCTGGAGAAGCTGAAGCCGATCGCCGCTGTCGTGAACGACACGGTGCGGCCGTTCTCCTTCCCGGAGCCGGTGAAGACGGTGGCTTCGCCGATCGTCGCGCTCAACGGCGTCAATGTCGGCTACACCGAGGGCAGCCCGATCCTGAAGAAGATGACGCTGCGCATCGATGCCGACGATCGCATCGCGCTGCTCGGCGCCAACGGCAACGGCAAGTCGACCTTCGCCAAATTGCTCGCCGGCCGGCTGAAGGCCGAGGCCGGCACGGTGACGGTTGCGCCCGGGCTGAAAGTGGCGATCTTCGCCCAGCACCAGCTCGATGATTTGCGTCCCGAGGAAAACGCCTACGAGCATGTACGCCGGCTGATGCCGGACGCGCCGGAAGCCAAGGTGCGCGCCCGCGTGGCGCAATTCGGCCTTGCGACCGAGAAGATGAACACCGCGGCGAAAGACCTTTCCGGCGGCGAGAAGGCGCGGCTGCTGATGGGTCTGTCGGCTTTCGAGGGCCCGAACCTCTTCATCCTCGACGAGCCGACCAACCATCTCGACATCGACAGCCGTGAATCGCTGATCCATGCGCTGAACGATTTTCCGGGCGCGGTGATCCTGATCTCGCACGACCGGCACCTGCTCGAAGCCACCGCCGACCGGCTCTGGCTGGTCAAGGACGGCGCGGTCAACCCCTATGACGGCGATCTCGAGGATTACAAAACCCTGGTCACCGGCGTGTCGTCCAACCGCCGCGAGCAGAAGGAAGCGGACAAGGCGTCCAAGGCCGATCGCCGCCGCGAAGCCGCCCAGCGCCGCGCTGCATTGGAACCGCTGGCGAAGGAAATCCGCGCTACCGAGGCGCTGATGGACCGCATGCGCAAGCGCATCGACCTGATCGAGGACGAGCTCGCCAATCCGGCCGTCTACGAGAAGGATCCCTCGACCGCGACGCGTCTCGCCAAGGAACGCTCGCAACTGGCGCAGACGCTGGCGCAGAACGAGGACAAGTGGCTCACGATGTCGGCGGAGTATGAAGAAGAGATCGCGGAGTAGCGTAATCTCCCCAGGGGGAGATTACGCCCTGCACCATCGTCATGAACGATCAGCGGCAAGTGATGCGGTTCGGCCGCCTATCGGGCGCATCTCGAACAGCGCGTCGATGATCGGGCATTCCGGAATCTGTTCGGTTGTGCATCGCGCGGCCATTTCCGACATCACCCGTTCCAGGCGTCGCAGGTCGGCGATCTTCCGACGGATGTCCCTGAGATGGCCGACGGCGAGAGCGTGAACTTCGGCGCATGTGTAGCTGTGCCCGTCGACCAGATGAAGCAGGCCACGCAACTCATCCAGGCTGAAGCCCAGTTCGCGACCTCGGCGAATGAAGTGCAGGCGCCTTACATGTTCAGCCTCGTAGACCCGGTAACCGCTCGCGCGGCGCGCCGGCGATGGCATGACGCCGATCTTTTCATAGTAGCGGATCGTCTCGATGTTGACGCCGCTGCGCTCCGACAGAACGCCTATGGAAAGTCCGCGTGCCGTCTTCATCATAGGCCTCACACACACGTGATGAATTCGCGCTTGACCCTGTAGTCGCTACAGGCCGCAGGCTCACCATAGATCAATTTCGGGAGCTTTTTCAATGACGGTTCGAGACGAGCAAACCGTGCCGCCAAGAGCGGTCGGGACACCGGCGCCAAGACGTTTCGACCGAGCGGCGCTGCTGTCGGCCGGCGGCATCCTGGCGGCGCTCGGGGCGGCAAGCTGTTGCGTGGTGCCGTTCACCCTGTTTCTTGCCGGCATCAGCGGCGTCTGGATCGGCAACCTGACGGCGCTCGAGCCTTATCAGCCGGTCTTCGCGGCGGTCTCGGTCGGCTTCATCGGTTGCGGCGCTTGGCGTGTCTATCGCAAGCCCAAGGTCGCCTGCGCCGATGGTTACTGTGCCACGCCGGGCTCGCATCGTATCGCCAAAATCGGCCTCTGGGCCGCGGCCTTGCTGGTCATCCTGGCTGTCGGATTTCCCTACGCCATTCGGTATGTCCTTGTCTCCTGAGCGGGCCTGATATGACCTCCCTCGCATTACTTCGCTGAAAGGATATCTGCGATGCAAACTTTTCTCGGCGCCATTCTCGGTCTTGGCCTGTCGTTCGCGCCTGCCGCCGCACAAGCCACCGAAACCAAGGTCGTGCTCGACGTTCATCACGCTGGTTGCGTTTTGTGCGGTCCGATCGTCAAAAGCACGCTGGAGCACGTAAATGGGGTGTCTTCGGTTACGGTCAGCCAGCCGGATGGAATGGCCGATGTCACCGCCGTGGTGACGTATGACGACGGGCAAACTTCGCCCGAGGCGCTGATCCAGGCCACCACCGGTCGGGGCTATCCGGCCGACATTTCAAAAAAGACCAGCGGCTGAGCCGGCCGGTCGCCGCTTAGCTTCGGTGTCTTGGGAGCATTGGCCGAGGGTTCGAAGCACCCCAGCGCGCGGAGGCGATGACAAGAGAAAGAAAGATTGAGCCGGATGGATGAAGTTAGTTGCGCTCCAGCTTCGAACAAGAGCGACGACCGGTATGACCTCGTCGTCGTCGGCGCCGGTTCCGCCGGCTTCTCGGCCGCGATCACAGCTGCCGAGGAAGGCGCGCAAGTGGCTCTCGTCGGACGCGGCACGGTCGGTGGCACCTGCGTCAACATTGGTTGCGTGCCGTCGAAAGCGCTGATCCGTGCCGCCGAGGCGGTGCACCATGCCAACGGTGCCGCTGCTCGGTTCAATGGCATCGAGAGCAGCGCGCGCGTGGTCGATTGGTCCGCGCAGATCGCCCAGAAGGACGTCCTGGTTGCGGACCTGCGCCAGGCGAAATACGCCGATCTGCTGCCGGAATACAACAACATAGCCTACCGGCAGGGCCGGGCGCGGCTCGTCGATGGCGGCATCGATATGGACGGGCGGCGCCTCGCCGCAGAGCGTATCATTGTCGCAACCGGCGCGCGCCCGGCATTGCCGGCCATTCCGGGCATAGCGGACGTTGTGCCGCTCGACAGCACGACGGCCATGTCGCTGAAGGAGCTGCCGCGTTCCATGATCGTGCTTGGCGGCGGCTATACCGGGGCTGAGCTTGCGCAGACTTTCGCGCGTGCCGGCGTCGCCGTGACGCTCGTCTTCCGCAGCAGCCTTTTGCCAGAAGCCGAGCCGGAAATCGGGCGGGCGCTGGCGGGCTATCTGGCCGATGAAGGGATCGCGATCGTCGGTGGCCTGACCTATGGATCCGCCCGCAAAACCGACGCCGGCGGCGTGGCGCTTGCGGTAATCCGGGACGGTCGTGCGGATATTCCGGATATATTGACCGCCGAGCGGATTCTGGTTGCCACGGGGCGCATCCCGAACACCGAAGGCCTCGGCCTTTCCCAAGCTGAGGTCGCGCAGACATCTTCCGGTGCGATCGTCGTCGACGACCGCATGCGCACATCGAAGTCGGGCATCTATGCCGCCGGCGACGTCACCGGCGCGGACCAGTTCGTCTACATGGCAGCCTACGGTGCCAGGCTGGCCGCCAGCAACGCGCTGAACGGCGACCGCCTGCGCTACGACAACGCCACCATGCCTGCCGTTGTCTTCACCGACCCTCAGGTGGCCAGTGTCGGGTTGACCGAAGCACAAGCCCGTGCCGCCGGGCGCGTCGTGCGGACCTCGGTGCTGTCGCTCGACGATTTGCCGCGAGCACTCGCAGCCCGCGACACCAGGGGGCTGATCAAGCTCGTAGCGGATGCGGCAAGCCGCAAGCTGCTCGGTGCGCACATCCTGGCGCCGGAGGGCGCCGACAGCATCCAGACGGCGGTACTGGCCATTCGCTGCGGGCTGACGATCGATGACCTGTCGGAGACGATCTTCCCTTACCTGACCACCGTCGAGGGCCTGAGGCTCGCGGCCCTGGTATTCGACAGGGACGTGAAGAAGCTGTCCTGCTGTGCCGGGTAACGGCGGACCACATGTTAAGGATTAGGCCATGGAATCGGGATATCCACCTCCCTCCCTAGAGGAATACTGGCACGCCTGGGCTCCCGTCTGCGGCACGGTCGATGCCAGATAGTTGGGCAGGACGCTCGGAATCTCAGCCGTGACGAGCCTCCGGCGTCAAGTTCGGCCGGTCGGCTATGAGATCGTCCTGCTGTATCTTGGCGGCCTCGCCATGCTCGCCATCGGCGGCCCGTGCCGGCTGTCGCTCGAAACCGTGCTTCGCCGGCAGACGAGGTAGAACTGCCGAGCGCATTGTGACGTTCGCAGTGTGGGGATCGGCAGGTATCTGGCCCTACACCTCTCCCGCAAAACCCGCTAAACACCCCGCATGAACCAGCACGCCAAGCTCCGGATCGGCCATTCGGCCTGTCCGCATGACTGCCCTTCCACCTGCGCGCTCGAGGTCGAGCTGCTCGACGACAACCGCATCGGCCGCGTCCATGGCGCCAAGGCGAATAGCTATACGGCGGGCGTCGTCTGCGCCAAGGTTGCGCGCTATGCCGACCGCGTACATCATCCCGACCGGCTGCTGAAGCCGCTGGTGCGCGCCGGCGCCAAGGGCGAGGGCGCCTGGAAGGAATCCAGCTGGGAAGCCGCGTTGGACCTCGTGGCGGAAAAATTCATCGCGGCGGAAGAGAGATACGGCTCGGAAACGGTCTGGCCCTATTTCTACGCCGGCACGATGGGGCTGGTGCAGCGCGACGGCATCGAACGTCTGCGCCACGCGAAAAAATATTCAGGCTTCTTCGGCTCGATCTGCACCAATCTGGCCTGGACCGGCTGGATGATGGGGGCGGGCGCCTTGCGCGGGCCCGACCCGCGCGAGATGGCCAAGTCGGATTGCGTCGTGATCTGGGGCACCAATGCCGTGGTCACGCAGGTCAACGTCATGACCCATGCGATGAGGGCGCGCAAGGAACGCGGCGCGAAGATCGTCGTCGTCGACATCTATGACAATGCCACGATGAAGCAGGCCGATCTCGGCCTTGTCCTGAAGCCCGGCACCGATGGCGCGCTCGCCTGCGCGGTCATGCACGTGCTGTTCCGCGATGGGCTGGCCGACCGTGCCTATCTCGAAAAATACACCGACGATCCGCGCGGGCTGGAAGAGCATTTGAAGGCGCGCACGCCCGAATGGGCGGCCGCCATCACCGGGCTCAGCGTCGATGAGATACAAGCTTTCGCGCATTTGGTCGGCACGACGAAGAAAACCTACTTCCGCCTCGGCTACGGTTTTGCGCGCCAGCGCAACGGCTCGGTCAACATGCACGCCGCCTCCTGTATCGCCGCCGTCACCGGCGCGTGGCAGTATGAGGGCGGCGGCGCTTTCCACTCCAACTCCGGCATCTTCAAGCTGAACCAGGACGTGCTGGAAGGCACAGCGATGCGCGACCCGAAGGTGCGCTATCTCGACCATTCGCGCATCGGCCCGGTGCTGACCGGTGCGGCGGATGCGCTCTATGGCGGTCCCCCGGTGACGGCGATGCTGATCCAGAACACCAATCCGGCTAACGTCGCGCCGGAGCAGCGGCTGGTGAAACAGGGTTTTATGCGTGAGGACCTGTTCACTTGCGTACACGAGCAGTTCATGACCGATACCGCCAAGCTCGCCGACGTCGTGCTGCCGGCGACGATGTTTCTGGAGCATGACGACATCTACAAGGGCGGCGGCAACCAGCACATCACGCTCGGCCCCAAGCTGATCGAGCCGCCGGCGGGGCCGCGCACCAACCACTACGTCAATGAGGAACTCGGCAAGCGCCTCGGCGTCGCCGACCGTCCGGGCTTCGGACTGACGGAGCGCGAGCATATCGACATCATCCTCGGCAAGCGCGGGCTGGGCAGCTTCGACAGCCTGAAGGAACAAAAGTGGGTCGACCTGCAGCCCGGCTTCGACGACGCGCATTTCATCAACGGCTTCGGTCATGCCGACAGGAAGTTCCACTTCCGGCCGAATTGGACCGGGCAGTCGGCGCCCAACCGGCCGCCGAAAAGCATGGGCCTATTCGGCCCGGTCGGGCGGCTGCCGGAATTCCCCGACCATGTCGAACTGATCGAGGTGGCGGACGAGGAGCATCCGTTCCGGCTGGCGACCTCGCCGGCGCGCAACTTCCTCAATTCCAGCTTTGCCGAGACGCCGGTCTCGAAGGCCAAGGAAGGCAGGCCCGAGCTTCTCATCCACCGCGAAGATGCAGCAGTGCTCGGCATCGAGGATGGCGGCCGCGTCGAGGTCGGCAACCGGCGCGGCGACCTGGTGCTGCATGCCAGGTTCTTCGACGGCGTGAAGCGCGGCGTGGTGATCGCCGAAGGCATCTGGCCGAACAGCGCACATGAGCGCGGCGAGGGCATCAATGTGCTGACCGGCGCCGATGCTCCGGCTCCCTACGGCGGCGCCGCCGTCCATGACAATAAGGTCTGGCTCAGGGCGCTTTGATCGCTTCGGATTAGAAGCGCAAGCGCCCAGAACGCCGATCTGCAGGCCGCACCGCCAGGCGCCAATCCGCAAGGCGTTGCGGATCACCAGTTGGGATTCCGGCCTTCGAGATCGTCTTCCGGGATGATCGGCGGTCGGCGGTCAAGACTGGTGAAAGGGTCCAGATACGCTGCCTTGCCTGCATTGACCATCAAACTGAACATGGTGTTGAACGTCGCGAGGACTGCCAGCCTCGGGACGCTTGGCCGCGGCAGTTTGAGGCGCCGGACTGCAGTTGAACCGGTGGTGAGGATGTCGGTCATGATGTCTTCCTGTGACGGCGACAATGGCAGCGCTTCCCACCCAGGTCCTTGGCTTAAACCTGAAGAGTCCTGAACGGCTCTGAAATTGCTTGAAACGAAGAATCCCAAACGGCCCCGAAGTTCGCCTTCAGGATCATCTTGGATTATCCTGCCCGCGAGGGTGGGTTCTTGGCCGATGGACTTGGAGTTTGGGAACTATCGTTTGAGACGAGCCGAACGGCAGTTGCTGGGCCCGAAAGGGCCGGTGGAACTTTCGGCACGTTCCTTCGACATCCTCGCCATGTTGCTCGACAGGCCCGATGAGGTGATCGGCAAGACCGAACTTTTCGATGCGGTCTGGCCCGGCGTGGCGGTGGAGGAGAATACGCTGCAGGTCCACATTTCGGCGCTGCGAAAACTGCTGTCTGCCGAGCTGATCACAACCGTGCATGGTCGCGGTTACAAATATGCAGGCCCCAGGCCCTTCCCGGTTACGGCAGATGATGCGCCGCCGTCCAGACCGTCCATCGCCATACTTCCCTTCGACAACATGAGCGGTGACGCGGAGCAAGACTATTTCAGCGACGGGATTACCGAAGACATCATCGTCGAGCTCGGCAAATATAGGGAGTTTCTGGTCATTGCGCGGAACTCGTCCTTCCAGTTTCGCGGCAAGGCGCATGACCCGGCGGAGGTAGCGAGCAAGCTTGGTGTCCAATATGTCGTCGAAGGCAGCGTGCGGAAGATCGGCAACAGGGTGCGGATCGCAGTACAGCTAACCGATGCGTCGTCGATGGCTCATATCTGGGGCGAACACTACGACAGGGAACTCGACGACATTTTCGCCATCCAGGACGAAATCACCCGGATGATTGCAGCGCGTCTGGCCCGGCAGGCCAGAACCGCGATTGCGTCGCGCGCCAGGGCACGGCCGACCAACAACATGTCGGCCTACGAGTTTTACCTACGGGCGCTGCAACTGGCAGCCGTTTATGACACGGTGCTCGAAGCCGAACCGTTTCTGCACCAGGCGGTAAAGCTCGATCCGCAGTTTGCCGCTGCCCACGCCATGCTAAGCTTTGTGGAATCCATCAAGTACTATTGGGACTACAACAATCCCGGTCATTTGCATTCCGGACTGGAGATCGCAAGAACAGCATTGGGCCTTGATCCCGACGAAGCCTATGGACATCTCGCCACCGGCTTCGCTCACTTGTACCTCCGCCAATTCAGGCAATCTGAAATCAGCCTTGACCGGACCGTTGCGCTCAATCCGAACGATCCGTTCATTCTCAGCATCCGTGCTATTTTCCTCAATCACACTGACAGGCCGGAGCAAGGGCTTGATGAAATAACCGAAGCCCAGCGCCGCGACCCATACGCCGTGGGATGGTATGACGACTTCCGTGGCGTCCTGCTGACGACGGCCGGGCGATATCGCGAGGCGGCTGCCTGCTACGCGAAAATGGCGACTGTAACGCCGTGGTCGCTCATTCGTCTTATCATATGCCATTCCGAACTCGGCGAAATCAGGCAAGCGCAAGACGTGCTGGCGAAGGTCAAGGCACATTATCGCGGACTAAGCCTTGACCAGATCATCGACACGGAAGTGGATTTTTATCAGGACGCCGCCGTATGCAGCCGCTATCGCGCGATCCTCGAGCGTGTTGACAAGGCGGAATAGGCCCGTCGCGGCTTGTTGCCTTGCTACTTCGCCGCCTGCGCGTCCAGCGTCTTGATCCCGTCCGCGGCCGCCTTGCGGGCCGCCGCATCGACACCGGCCGCGCCTTTCTCCCTGGCGAAGGCAATGAGGGCAGTGCGCGTGTCCTCGTCGCATCCGTCCGAACCCACGCCATCGATGCCGGCTTTCTTGGCGGCGGCGAGCACGGAGCCGCAGGCGTCCGGAGCGAAGGCGATCTGACCCATGATGGCGCCGAGCGTGAGCGGATCCTGCAGGCGCGGATCATCGCGGATCGCCTGGATGGCGGCGCTGCCCACCACCTTGGATTTGCGATCCTGCGCGATCTGCGTCAGGTCGAAGATGAACTCGAATTCCGCCTTTTCGACGCCGGCAGGCTTCGACACAAGAATGTCCAGCGCATAGCGGGTGACTTCCTCGGGCGTGACCACCGCGCGCACCACCTTTGCCTGATGGTAGTTGCGCACCAGCGCCCAGCGCGACGGAAGGTCGCCATAACGGGCGAGCAAATCGAGCTGCTTGATGGCGGCGATCTTCTGCTTGTCGGTCTTGGCGGCCTGCGCCTGGGCGAAGACCTTCTTGCCGACGCGGTCGATGATTTCGTTCGCAAGCTGGCCCGAAGCCGGCGCGGCCTGCTGCGTCGCTGCGGTCTGGGCGGGGATTTCGGCGAGCGGGCCTTTGGCGTCGACCCAGGCGGCCAGCGCCTTGCGCGCGTCCGGGCCGAAATGGCCCTTCGGCTCGCCGGTGTAAAAGCCTTCGCTCTTCAGCGTCGTCTCGATCGCGGCGCGGATCTCGCCGGGCAGCGCCTTGCCGATACCGACGAGGTTCTCGTCATCGAGCCCTGCCGGCGCCTCGCGAAAGCGTCCATCACCGCGGCCGCGATCGCTGCCGTTCCGGCGCTGGAGGCAGGTCCGGAAAAGAGGCCGCTCAGTTCGATGCCTGCCGCGCCGTTGCCGAACACGCCGGCGCCCATCCTACCGATGCCGTCATTGTAAAGTGCGATGCGGTCGGTGATGCCTTCGCGCAACGCTTCACACGGCGTTGCCTAAGACTGCACCTTTGCGATCTGGCCCAAACGGCTTCGGTCGCACCCAGCAGCTCCGGCGTCTATAGAGGCCCCTTGTCTCGGCAACGAAGGAGGATGTCGTGGCCAAGGTCTCGCTTCTGGGCATTCCGCACGACCAGAATTCGTCCTACCTGCGCGGGCCGGCCGAGGCGGCGCCGCTGATTCGGCGCGAACTCGCAAGCGACGCCTACACTTCGTGGTCGGAAACAGGCTTCGACCTGACGGACCGCTTCGTCGATCACGGCGACATCGATTTCACCCAGCCCGGCGACCCGTGGCAGCGGATCGAGGCCGAGGTCGGCCGCGCGCTCGACGCCGGTCATCCGCTGATCTCGCTCGGCGGCGATCATGCGATCTCTTGGCCCATACTGCGTGGCGTTCGCCGCCGCCATCGGAACCTGACCATCGTCCATATCGATGCTCATCCGGACATCTATCATTCCTATGACGACAATCCGCGCTCGCACACCTCGCCCTTTGCCCGCGTCATGGAGGAGAAGCTGGCTGACCGGCTGATCCAGATCGGACTGCGCACCGTCAACGATCACCATCGCGACCAGTTCAAACGCTTCGGCGTCGAGGTGGTGGAGATGCGGCATTTCAGGGAAGGCCTGCAACTCGACCTCCGGACGCCTGTCTATATCTCGATGGACATCGACGCTCTCGATCCGGCCTTCGCTCCCGGCATCTCGCACCGCGAGCCGGGCGGCTTCACCACCCGCCAGGTCATCGGCCTGATCCAGGCAATAGACCAACCGATCGTCGCCGCCGACGTGGTCGAATACAATCCGCGCCAGGACCTCTCCAACGTGACGGCGCTGGTCGCCGCCAAGCTGGTCAAGGAAATCGCCGGCATGATGCTGAAGACCAACGGCGCCGCCTGAATCAACGCTTGAATCAATTTGCCAAGGCGGCGTGCTAGAGGATTGTTCCGACTCGGGCTTTCGACAAGGATCGCCATGCCGCAGCCGCTCAGGATAACCGTCGCCGGCGCGCTCGGCCGCATGGGCCGGCAGATGGCGCAGACCGTCGCGGCCGATCCGCGGCTGCAGCTCGTCGCGCGCTTCCATCGGCCGGGCAGCACGGACGAGGGGCTGCTTGAGCGCGACGAAGCGCTGGCGCTTGCCGATGTGGTCGTTGATTTCACCACGCCCGCGGCTTCCGCCGAGTTGGCCAAGGCCTGCGCCGCGGGCGGCGGTCCGGCGCTGGTGATCGGCTCGACAGGTTTCAACACCTCGGAGCTGGCGGCAATCGCCGAGGCGGCGAAGAAGATCGCCGTCGTGCGCTCCGGAAGCTATTCGCTGGGGCTCAACATGCTGACCGGGCTGGTCGAACAGGCGGCGAGGGCACTTGGCGCGGAAGACTGCGACATCGAAATTCTCGAAGCGCATCACCGCAAGAAGGTCGACGTACCGTCGGGCACGGCGCTGATGCTAGGCGAAGCGGCGGCGCGCGGGCGCGGCGTCGAGCTGGACGATGTGGCGAAGCGCAACCGCGACGGCCACGTCGGTCCCCGCACAACCGGCGAGATCGGATTTGCCGTGCTGCGCGGCGGCGGCATCGTCGGCGAGCATGGCGTGAGCTTCCTCACCGAAGGCGAGACGCTCACGCTCTCGCATGCCGCCGGCGACCGCTCGATGTTCGCGCGGGGCGCCATCGCGGCGGCACTCTGGGTCGCCGGGCGGCCGCCGGGCGAATATGATATGCGCGACGTTCTCGGCTTCACTGCCTCGTGACCGGGAACCACGCCGGATTCCATTCCACGGCCGCCAAAACGGCTGAAAGCCAGCTGAAAGCTTAGCCATGCCATGACGGTTTTGTGGCGTTCGCCACATGAGCGGCCTGGGAGCGGCCGGCAGGAGGAAATGCGGCGCGCCGCGCCGCCCAGCGGAGGAAGTTACGTGACCGGTTTCATCTCTAAACGCGCGCTGCGCTCAGTGGCGCTGACGCTTGCCATGGTTGGCGCTGGCGCATCGGCGGCATCGGCTGCCGACAAGATCACCATCATCGTCGGCGGCATGGAAAAGCAGATCTATCTGCCGGCCGTGCTCACCCAGCAGCTCGGCTATTTCAAGGATGAAGGGCTCGATGTCGAGCTGATCAATTCGCGCGCCGGCGTCGAAGCCGAGAACGAGTTGCTGGCCGGCGCCGTGCAGGGTGTCGTCGGCTTCTACGACCATACCGTCGACCTGCAGTCGAAGGGCAAATACATCCAGTCGATCGTGCAGTTCAGCCAGGCGCCGGGCGAGGTCGAGCTGGTCTCGGCCAAGCATCCGGAGATCAAGTCGCCCGCCGACTTCAAGGGCGCGACGCTCGGCGTCACCGGGCTCGGCTCCTCGACCGATTTCCTGACGCAGTATCTCGCCGTTCGCAGCGGCCTGAAGCCCGGCGACTATACGCTGCTTCCGGTCGGCGCCGGCAACACCTTCATAGCCGCCGTCAAGCAGGACCAGATCCAGGCTGGCATGACCACCGAGCCTACCATCGCCAAGCTGCTCCAGACCGGCGAGGCCAAGGTGTTGGTCGACATGCGCACGCCCGAAAAGACCAAGGCAGCGCTCGGCGGCGACTATCCGGCGGCCTCTTTCTACGTCCAGTCGAGCTGGCTCGACGGCCACAAGGACGAGGCGCAGAAGCTCGCCAATGCCTTCGTCAAGACGATGAAGTTCATCGCCGGCCACTCGGCCGAAGAGATAGCCGACAAGATGCCGAAGGACTATTACGCCGGCAGCAAGGACCTCTATGTGCAGGGCCTGGCCGGCGGCAAGGCGATGTTCACGCCGGATGGCCGCATGCCCGCCGACGGCCCGGAGACCGTGCTGAAGGTTCTGTCGACTTTCTCCAAGAGCCTGCAGGGCAAGCAGATCGATCTGTCGAAGACCTACACGACCGAATTCGTCGACGCCGCGAAGTAAGCGTTGGCAGGCGAGGGCGGGCTGTTCAGTCCGCCCTTGGAGCAATTCCAGGAAAAGTGTGAAACGGTTTTCCACCCGGAATTGCGTCAAGCAAAGAGATGGAGCGGTTTGGCGTGAAACGGCGAACCGCTCTAGGGAACAACGACTTGCGCCGGCTGCCTGAATCAATTCGGCAGCGGCGCCTTCCGGATGCCAAGCTGCGGCAAGCCCTCCGGCTTTAGCCGAAGGCATCCTCGCACCACCACGACAGGAGTGTGCCATGCAGTTGCAGACCATGGCGGCGGAGAAACTGTCTCCGGCCGCGCCCCCGGCCGATGCCGCGATCGCCATCGATGACGTGACGCTGCGCTTCGTCACGCCCGACGGCCACATGATGACGGCGATCCGCGATTTCACCATGACGGTGGCGCGCGGCGAGTTCGCCTGCGTCGTCGGGCCGACCGGCTGCGGCAAGTCGACGACGCTCAACCTGGTCACCGGGCTGTTGCGTCCGACCACCGGCAATGTCCGCGTCATGGGCAATCCGGTGACCGACATCAGCCGCGACATCGGCTTCGTCTTCCAGGCCGACGCGCTGTTTCCGTGGCGCAGCGTCATCGACAATGTCGCCGCCGGCCCGCTCTTCCGGGGCACGCCGAAGAAGGAAGCCTACGAGAAGGCGCGCGACTGGATCGGCCGGGTCGGCCTTTCGCGTTTCGACAAGCACTACCCACACCAGCTCTCGGGTGGCATGCGCAAGCGCGTGGCGCTTGCCCAGACCTTCATCAACCAGCCCAAGATCCTGCTGATGGACGAGCCCTTCAGCGCGCTCGACATGCAGACCCGCACGGCCATGCAGGACGAATTGCTGGGCCTCTGGTCGGGGCTGAAATCATCCGTCGTCTTCGTCACGCATGACCTCGAGGAAGCGGTGGCGCTGGCCGACAAGGTCTACGTGCTCACCGCCGGTCCGGGCACGGTGAAGAGCGTCTATCGCATCGACCTGCCGCGCCCGCGCGTCATGGCAGACATCCGCTACGATCCGAAATTCATCGAGATCGCCAAGGTTATCTGGAACGATCTGCGCGAGGAGGTGCAGCTTGGCCAAAGCCGCGGCCTCCAGACCGGCCATTGACAGGAGACACAGCATGACTGCCATTTCTCCCACCGATCAGGCCGCCACCCGTGCCACTTCGATCGTCGCCGCTGAAGCGCGGGCAAGGGCACGGCTGCGCAAGCGCCATGCCTTGGTCATCGGCCTGCGCCTCGCGATCCTCGTGGTCTTCCTGGGCCTCTGGGAACTCTGCGCCGATTACAACATCATCGATCCGTTCTTCTTCTCCAGCCCCTCGGGCATCTGGGAACAGATCTGGTCCTGGATCACCGAAGGCACCTCGCAGGGGCCGCTCTGGCTGCAGATCTATGTGACGCTGGAAGAGACCTTCCTCGGTTTCGTCATCGGCGCCGTTGGCGGCATCGTGGCGGGCATCATCCTCGGCCGCAACAAGCTGCTGGCCGACGTGTTCTCGATCTACATCAAGATCGCGAACTCCGTGCCGCGTGTGGTGCTGGGCTCGGTGTTCATCATCGCGCTTGGCCTCGGCATGGCGTCCAAGGTGGCGCTGGCTGTCGTCATGGTGTTCTTCGTCGTCTTCGCCAACGCCTTCCAGGGCGTGCGCGAGGCGGACAGGGCGATGATCGCCAACGCCCAGATCCTCGGCGCCTCGCCGATGCAGATCACCCGCTCGGTCATCATCCCTTCGGCGATGAGTTGGATCCTTGCCAGCCTGCATGTCTCCTTCGGCTTCGCGCTGGTCGGTGCTGTGGTCGGGGAGTTCCTCGGCGCCAAGCAGGGCATGGGTCTCTTGATCTCCACCGCGCAGGGCGCCTTCAACGCCAATGGCGTCTTCGCTGCCATGATCATCCTGGCGGTGATGGCGCTGGTGGTGGAATTCATCATCACCCGCTTCGAGAACTATGTGGTGAAGTGGCGGCCGGCACCTTTCAACGAGCAGGGGACTTGATCAGGCAGATCGCTCTGCAGGTGAAGCAAGCGGCAGCCGCACCTCGACCTTGAGCCCACCCGCGGCGGCGTCGCCCAGCGTGACGCTGCCGCCGGCATTCTCGACCACCTCGCGCACGATGGCGAGACCAAGGCCGCTGCCTTCCTCGGCCGAGCCGGCGAGGCGGTAGAAGCGCTCGAAGACATGCTCCCGCTCTTCCGCCGGGATTCCCGGTCCGGCATCGCTCACCGTGAGCGCGGCCTCGCCATCCGCCGTCGCCAGCCTCACCGTGACGCTACCGCCCGGTCTGGAATAGCGCAGCGCGTTGTCGACCAGATTGACGATCATCTCGCGCAGCATCGTGCCGTCGCCGACCACCGTCACCGGTCCGCTTTCCTCGAGGCCGAGATCGATGTCGCGCTTGATCGCCGCCGGCGCTTGCGCTTCCAGCACATGGCGGGCGGCTTCGGTGAGGTCGATGCGGTCGGCGCGCGGCCGTCGGCTGCCGGGTTCCGCCCTCGACAGCGTAAGCAGTTGTTCGGCCAACCGCGCCAATTTGCCCGAGCTCGCCTGCAAGGCGACCAGCGCCTCCTGGCGCCGGTCGGCCGCGGTTTCGCGCAAGGCATAGCTTGCCTGCGTCGACAAGAGCGCCAGCGGCGTGCGCAGTTGGTGCGCGGCATTGGCGATGAAGCGCCGCTGCGCCGCCATCTGCGCCCGCACGCGCTCCATATAGGCGTTGAGCGCCTCGATCAGCGGTCGGATTTCGCTCTGCGCGCCCGGGACCTCGACCGGGTCGAGATCGCTGCGGCTGCGCGAGCGCACCGCATCGCGCAGCCGGATCAGCGGCGCCAGCCCGCGGCGCAGGCCAAGCAGCACGAACACGCCGGCAATAGCCACCAAGGCAAGCTGCTGGGCGAAGGCGCTGAGCCACAGGCGCTTCACCATCGCGTCATGCCCGGCGAGCGTGACGCCGACAGTGACCTTGATCGGCGAATCCGTGCCGGCGCCGATCACGGCATGGCTGAGCGTCGCCAGGCGCAGCGGGTGATCGCGATAGGCAGCCTCTATGCTGCCGTGCTCCGGCGCCACGGGCAGGTCGGGATAGCCGGTCAGCAGCCGCCCGCCGGCGGTCTCGACCCGGTAATAGACGCTGTCCCGGTCGCCGGTGTCGAACATCTCGATCGCCGCCGGCGGCACGATGGCGTCGAGCGCGCCGTCGGCCATTGCCACCTGCTCGGCGATGGCGCGCGCCGAGCCGACCAGCATGCGGTCGGTGACGAGGTCCGCGGTCGCCAGCGCGTTGCGCTGGCTGGTCCACAGATTGATGGCGACGAGCCCGGCAAGCGGCAGCACCACCCAGGCCAGCAATTGCAGGCGAAGGCTGCCGATCCGAAACCTGCCGATCCTCATGGCGCCGGATCGTCGTGGCGCAACAGGTAGCCGAGGCCGCGCAAGGTGGCGATCTGGACGCGCGATCCCTCCAGCTTCTTGCGCAGCCGGTGCACGTAGATCTCGATCGCGCTGGGGTCGGCGTCGGTCTCGAAATCGTAGATCGCGGTCGAGAGCGCCGCCTTGCTCACCGTGCGGCCGGCCTTGACGACGAGCTGTTCCAGCACGGCGTGCTCGCGCGGTGTCAGCGACAGCGTCGCGCCGGCAAGCGAGAACAGGCGTGTGTTGGTGTCGAAGACCAGATCGCCGCAGGCAATGACCGGCGCGGTTCGGTCGTTGGCGCGGCGCAGCTGCACGCGGATGCGCGCTTCCAGCTCCTCGATCTGGAAGGGTTTCGCCAGATAGTCGTCGGCGCCTTCGTTGAGGCCCTTGACCCGGCCGTCGAGGCTGGCATTGGCGGTGAGAACGATCACCGGCACCGGGTTGCCGCGTGCCCGCAATCTTTTCAGCACCTCCATGCCGCCCATGCGGGGCAGGGCAAGGTCGAGGATGATCAAGGCATGGTCGCCGGCGGCCAAAGCATGCTCGACATCCTCGCCGTCATGCACGACGTCGACGACATAGCTCGCCTGGCGCAGCGTCTTGCTCAACCAATCGGCCAGTTCGCGATTGTCCTCGACAAGCAGCAGCCGCATCGTTTGTCGCTGTTTCCTCCCAATGGCGTCGACCGTCGCCAAAGCGCGGCGGGCAGCGTCCAAATTGGTTCCCGAGGCAACCGATAGTATCGATCCACGCGCAAGGCAAACGTGCTTTCCCGGCGGCCGCCATCCCGGTCGTGGCGTCTGCCGAGCCGCTTGTTCGGCCGGGCAAGCAACGAAATCGAACCGTTCGGTTCAATTAATGTTGACGGTTCGTGTAGCCAGGGTGAACACCGGCAGCCCGTATCAGAATCCCGCATCGCGCGGGGTTCTCTATAACCAGTTGATATTAAACGATAAGAATGTGGCCGCTACGTTCTTCGCATAATTTCAAGATCGAACCGAACGGTTCGGTTCACAACTTTTCGTGATTGGAAATGGCAACAGGGCCGACCCATTTCGAGGTGGTCCGAGCGACGCGAATTTCCATTACGGCACGCCACTTGACGGACATGACTTTTGAAATCTGGAGTACCTAAAATGAACAAGATTGCTTTTGCCGCCGCTGCCTTCCTCATTGCCACGGGCAGCGCTTTCGCCGGCAGCGACCATTACAACCCCAACGATGCCAGCCAGTCGGCCGTAACGGCCCCCGCGGGCAACGTCGACCGGACCGTTACCGGCTCGATCAACAAGTTCGAACAGCGCTTCATCAAGAATGCGCCCAGCTCGAACCAGCAGGAATCCGGCCAGGGCCTCTGGGGCAACCACTAAGCTGGTTCCAGTCCTGACCAAAATCTGACCATCAACCCATCAACCTTGAATTTGGAGTAACTCAAATGACCAAGATCGCTCTTACTGCTGCCGCTCTCCTCGTCGCCACTGGCGCCGCTTTCGCTGGGTCCGACCACTACAACCCCAACGAGGCCAACCGGCCGGCCGCGCCGGTCGATACCTCGGTTACCGCTTCGGTCAAGAATTCGGACGCGAACGTCCAGAAGCCGGCGACCCAGGCTCCTGCCCAGGATCTGTTCGGCAACCGCTGAACGCCCTGGTCTTCCAAGACTTCAAAGCGGCGGGCTTGTCCCGCCGCTCTGTTTTTCTAAAGCCGGCTGCTCCCGGGCCGGCTTTTCAGGGTCGATCAAGCATTCATCACGAAGCGGTGATGCCTGTAACGGTGCCACTGGTGCTGTCGAAATGGGAGTAAGGGCCGATAGACGGGGCCGATGCCAAGGAAATTCAAGTGAGTGGAGCGAGCGGGCAGCACCCGGGCGATGTCCGAGGCTACCCTGTGCCGATCCACTTGGTCATCTGATCGTCGATCGCGCCTGATCAAACAGCGCAACCCGAAACCTGGAGTATTTGAAATGACCAAGATCGCTCTTACCGCCGCCGCCCTGCTTGTCGCCACTGGCGCCGCCTTCGCTGGGTCGGACCACTACAACCCCAACGAGGCCAATCGGCCGACTGCTTCGGTCGACAGCTCGTTCACCGCTTCGATCAAGAATTCGGGCGCGAATGTCCAGAAGCCGGCGGCCCAGGCCGCTGATCAGGATCTTTTCGGCAACCGCTGAATGGCCTGGTTCCAAGACCTCGAGCGGCGGGCTTGTCCCGCCGCTCTGTTTTTCTACAGCCGGCTACCGGCATTGTGAAATCACTTCACAAGTATTTGTATCACAAGTATTTGTAATCGTTTGTCTTTTTCTCGGCGAAGTTTGGACCGACGCTGCCGGGGCCGCTAAAGAAAGCGAGCGGGCCGGGAATAAATCCCGGCCGCCGCGGGTCTTGTCGGCAGCGGGGTCATCCTCCCAGGGCCTCCGCCTCTATGAAACCAACGAACAAGGAAAACCGAAATGACCAGGATCGCTCTCACCACTGCCGCAATGCTTCTCGCGATGGGCTCCGCCTTTGCCGGCAGCGATCACTACGACCCCAATGACGCCAACCGGCCGACCGCCGGCGTCGACAGGGCCTATACGGCCTCGATCGGCAAGCGTGAGGTTGCCAAGCAGGCCGATGTCGACACCTCGATGACGACAGGTTCGGCTGGCTCCAAGGCCTGGTCCGACCCGGGCCAGGGCATCTGGGGCAACTGATTCTTGACGCTTTGAACTGTCAAAGGCGGCGGACTTGCTCCGCCGCCTTTTGTTTTACGCGGCGAGCAGCGCCACCCAGTGCGAGGAGATCGGCGGCTCCCTCTAGGCCAAATCCTTCGGCCGAACACAATGCGTCAGGCGCGCGCCGCGAAAGTCGAGGTCCACCCAATCCTCGTCCAGCGTGAACCGCGCGAGCGCCGCCGTCGGGAACTTCGCTTCGATCTTCTTGAACACGCTCTCGTCCGACCCGGCGCCGGCCAGCCGCAACACAAAATGCTGCAGGCCGGGATTGTGGCCGATCACCAACAGGCTCTCCGCCTTGGCCTGCCGCACACGCGCCAGGATGGCTCCCGCCGCCGCCTCGTAGAGTTCCTCGGCAAATTGCACCGGCACATGGTGGGGCAGTTCAGCCGCGACCGTCTGCCAGGTCTCGCGGGTGCGCAACGCCGGCGAGACCAGCGCCAAATCGGGCAGCCAGCCGCGCCGGGCAAGCTCGCGCCCTATCAGTGGCGCCGTCTTCAGCCCGCGCGGCCCGAGCGGCCGGTCGAAATCGGCGAGGGAGGGATCGTCCCAGCTCGACTTGGCATGGCGCAGGATAAGCAGTTGTTTTACGGGCATTGACGCCTCTAAGGCGTGATCCGCGCCAGCTGTTCGAGGTCGGTTTCCTCGCGCAACGGGTCCGGTGCTATCACTACTGAGGTGGCGTTGTCGGCATCGTCGGCGAAATGGGCAAGCACGGTGTGGCCTTTTTCCATGCGCGCCTTGCCTTCGGCGACCAGCCCCAGCGCCAGCGGATAGAGCCGGTGCTCGACCTTCAGCACCCGCGCGGCCAGCGTGTCCTCGTTGTCGCCGACCATGACCGGCACGGCGGCCTGCGCGATGATCGGGCCGTCGTCCATCTCCGGCGTGACGAAATGCACCGAGCAGCCATGGATGCGAACACCCGCGCGCAATGCGCGAGCATGCGTATCCAGCCCCTTGAAGGCCGGCAGCAGGGCAGGGTGGATGTTGACCATGCGCCCCTGCCATTTCTCGACGAGGCCGCGGCCGAGGATCCGCATATAGCCGGCTAGGGCGACGATGTCGGCGCCGAAGCCGGTGAGCGCGGCATCGATCGCTGCGTCATAGGCATCCTTGCTCGGATGGTCGGCGCGCTGGATGACCTTGGTGGCGATGCCGCGCGACTGGGCGATGCCGAGGCCGGCCGCGTTGGCGCGGTCGGAGATGACGCCGACGATTTCCGCCGGATAGCTTGGATCGGCGGCCGCGGCGATCAGCGCCGTCATGTTGGAGCCGCGTCCCGAGATCAGGACGACCGTGCGTTTCCTGCTCATAGGCCGATCGAGCCCCGATAGATGACGCCGGCGTCTCGGCGCGGCACGATGCGGCCGATCGGCGTCACCGTTTCGCCGGCTTCCTGCAGCACTGCCGCCACTTGCGCTGCCTGGCCGGAAGCGACGGCGAGGACCATGCCGATGCCGCAGTTGAAGGTGCGCATCATTTCTTCCGGCGCCACGCCGCCGGTCTTGGCCAGCCACGAGAACACCGCCGGCACGTCGATCGCCTCGAGATCGAGCTCGGCGGAGAAATCCTTGGGCAGCACGCGCGGAATGTTTTCCGGGAAACCGCCGCCGGTGATGTGGGCCAGCGCCTTGATGCCATGCGTGTTGCGGATCGCCTTCAGGATCGACTTCACATAGATGCGCGTCGGCTCGAGCAGCGCCTCCGCGAGGCTCAGTTCCTCGTTGAACGGCGCCGGATCGCTCCAGCCAAGGCCGCTCGTGGCAACGATCCGGCGCACCAGCGAAAAGCCGTTGGAGTGCAGGCCGGACGAGGCAAGGCCGAGCAGCATGTCGCCCTCGACGATGTCGTCGGTCGGCAGCAACTGGCCGCGTTCGGCAGCGCCCACGGCGAAGCCGGCGAGGTCATAGTCCTTGTCGTGATACATGCCCGGCATTTCCGCCGTCTCGCCGCCGATCAGCGCGCAGCCGGCCTGCCGGCAGCCTTGCGCGATGCCGCCGACGATCGAAGCGCCCTGGTCCGGGTCGAGCTTGCCGGTGGCGAAATAGTCCAGGAAGAACAGCGGCTCGGCGCCCTGGACGACGATGTCGTTGACGCACATGGCGACGAGGTCGATGCCGATCGTATCGTGCTTGCCGGCGTCGATGGCGATCTTGAGCTTGGTGCCGACGCCGTCATTGGCCGCGACCAGCACCGGGTCGGTGAAGCCGGCGGCCTTCAGGTCGAACAGCCCGCCGAAGCCGCCGATCTCACCGTCGGCGCCCGGCCGGCGCGTCGTGCGCACCAGCGGCTTGATCTTCTCGACCATCAGGTTCCCGGCATCGATATCGACGCCAGCCTCGGCATAGGTGAGCCCGTTCTTGCGCTTGGCTTGGTCGCCCTTGCTCATGGTCGGCTCGTCCCTGTTTGTCATTGCGGGCTCTTCGCATGAATGGTTTCGGGGAGCAAGGATGACGGTCGTCGAGGCGGACAAAACCGTGGAAAGTGGGCGAGGCGATCGAGCGATCAGCTTTTCGATATCCAATGAGCAACGGTCGATAAGCTGGCGGGACAGCACTCCTCTCTGCCTTGCCAGACATCCCCCGCGAGGGAAGAGATTGGCAGCTTCCGCGCCGCTTCCACTTGCCCAATTTGCCCATCTCCCTCATCTATTCCCCAACAAAGGACCACGACGGGACATCACGTGACCTTTCCCAACATGATCACGATCATGCGGCTGCTGCTCGTGCCTGCCGTGGTGCTGGCCATGCTGCAGGCGCTTTGGGGTTGGGCCTTCGCCGGGTTCCTCGTCGCCGGCGTCTCCGACGGCGTTGACGGCTTCATCGCGCCGCTGGAACCAGTCGTCCAGCCTCGGCGCCTATCTCGATCCTATCGCCGACAAGCTTCTGCTGGTCTCGGTCTTCGTCGTCATGGGTTTTGCCGGCGAACTGCCGCTCTGGCTGGTGGTGACCATGGTCTCGCGTGACGGGTTGATCGTCTGCGCCGTGCTCTTGTCCAGTGTCATGAGCCATCCGGTCGAGATGAAGCCGCTCTTCGTATCGAAGGCCAACACCGCGGCGCAGATCGTGCTGGCGGCGCTTGTGCTGGGCGAGTTGGCCTTCTCGGTGCGTCTCGGCCCGCTGCGGACCGCGCTCATATTGCTGACCGGGGTCTTGACCGTGGCTTCGGCCGCGGCCTATCTCGTGGCTTGGCTAAGGCATATGAGCGGCTATGGCGAAGGCTCCCGGACGAGCAACTCCCAGACCGGCGACATCAAGTCGGGCATCGGCAAGTCGGGCGGTTCCAACACGGGCGCTTGACAATGACGCCGCAGCGATCGCGGCCGACGACAACTCGGGCGGGCTTCGCCGCCAGGCCTTCTTCTGGCTGGCCACGGCGATCCTGCTGGCGCTGTTCCTCTATGTCTTCTCAGGCATCCTCCTGCCTTTCGTCGCCGGCATGGTGCTCGCCTATTTCCTCGACCCGGTCGCGGACTGGCTGCAGCGTCTCGGCCTCTCGCGCCTGATGGCGACGGTGGTGATCCTGATTGCCTTCATCGTCGTCGTGGTGCTGGCCTTCGTTATCCTGGTGCCGGTGCTGGCCACCCAGATGGCCGATTTCGCCCGCAAGCTGCCGGAATATCTCACCCGCCTGCAGTCGCTGATCACCAGCTTCGACCCGAAATGGCTGGAGCAGCGCTTTGGCGTCAACGCCGCCGGCCTGCGCGACGGGCTGAACTCGCTGCTGACCACCGGCTTCGGGCTGCTCACCACCGTCTTCACCTCGATCTGGAGCTCGGGCGTGGCGCTGGTATCCGTCGTCAGCCTGTTCGTCGTCACTCCGGTCGTCGCCTTCTACATGCTGCTCGACTGGGACCGCATGGTGGCGGTGGTCGACAGCTGGGTGCCGCGCGACTATGTCGAGACGGTGCGCGCGCTCGCCCGCGACATCAACACCGCCACCGCCGGCTTCGTGCGCGGTCAAGGCACGCTCTGCCTGGTGCTCGGCGCGATGTATGCCACGGGCCTGACGCTGACCGGGCTGAACTTCGCCATCCTCATCGGCTTCTTCGCCGGGCTGATCTCCTTCATCCCCTATGTCGGCTCCTTGACCGGGCTGGTGCTCGCCGTCGGCGTCGCCTTCGTCCAGTTCTGGCCGGACTGGACAATGATCGTGGCGGTGGCCTGCGTGTTCTTCGTCGGCCAGTTCATCGAGGGCAACATCCTACAGCCGAGGCTGGTCGGCAAAAGCGTCGGTCTGCATCCGGTCTGGCTGATGTTCGCGCTGTTTGCCTTCGGCGCGCTGTTCGGCTTCGTCGGCCTTTTGATCGCCGTCCCGGCCTCGGCTGCGATCGCCGTACTGGTGCGCTTCGCCATCGGCCGCTATCTCGAATCGCCGCTTTACAAGGGTCACGCCGCCCGGCCCGTGCCGCCATTGCCAGCCGATCGCGGCGGCGGCCATCGCTCGAAGCGGGGCTGAAATGGCTGCCCAGCCAGCCGATACGCCGCGCCAGCTGCCGCTCGATCTCGGCCACGGCACCGGCTATTCGCGCGACGAACTCGTCGTCTCGGGCACCAATGCGCAGGCGGCATCGCTGATCGACCGCTGGCCGGACTGGCCGTCGCCGGTGGTCGTGCTGGCAGGGCCGCCCGGTTCCGGCAAGACGCATCTCGCCCGGATCTGGCAGGATCGGACGCATGCCGTCGCCATCGATCCCGGCCGGATCGACGAGCACATTGCCGGTCTCGGCACCAGGCCGGCGCTCATCGACGATATCGACAAGGGGCCGATCGACGAGCAGGGCCTGTTCCACCTGATCAACGCCGTGCGCGGCGCGGGTTCGACGCTGCTTTTGACGGCGCGGCGGTTCCCCTCGGCCTGGCGCGTCGCGCTGCCCGATCTCATCTCGCGGCTGAAGGCGGCGGCCACGGTCGAGATCCACGAGCCCGACGACCTTTTGCTTGCCGGCGTCATCACAAAGCTGTTCGCCGACCGCCAGGTCGAAGTCGAGCCGCATGTGGTGCAATACCTCGTGCGCCGCATCGAGCGTTCGCTCGGCACCGCGATGCGCGTCGTCGAGCGCCTCGATCGCGCCGCCCTCGAGCGCAAGACGCCGATCACCCGCGTCTTGGCGGCCGAGACCGTCAGCGCCATGGACGAGGGGCAGGGCGAGTTCGATATCTGAGGCCTGTCACGCCCATAGTCCGGCCAGATGCCGGGCCAAAAGATAGACTCCCGTGTGCGCCGCCACATAACAGGCGGCGACTAGGATGAAGAACATCAGGCCGGCGGACCGCGACCGGGCTACGCCGCCATTCCTCTTGCTGGGCCGGTTGTTCCAAACCCACAGGGCAGCGCACAGAATTGCCCAGACCACCGTCACCGCAACCGTAAAGCCGTAATAGGCCAGATAGGCCGGGCCGATCAGCGACAGCAGGGCCTCGAGAACGGGCATCGAAAATCCCCCTGGTTCGAAGTCTAGACCGGCGACAAAGTTGGAGGCGAGGGATTATTCGAGCCACGGCAGGCGTTTCCGTGATCTACCCGTGGGAGCACGCGGCGTAGCCGTCCCATTCCGGAACAGTCTTCCGGCATCACTCTTGCAACGCGGACAGTGCCGGCTGATCCCGGTCCCGGTCGCGTTCCAGATCGGGTTGTAGGCTCGCCGGGCTCGAGGTGTTGGGGTTCTCGCCCGGCGGGTTTACCGTGACTTCGGCCGCGCCGTTGAATGGCTGGTTCCGCTTGCCCGTGAGCCTGTCCCGCCGAGCAGCAAGCTGCCGCCACCATGGCGAGGCCGCATCGACGCGCGTCGTTGAAGAGGGGGGACCATAGGTCGCGGAGTACCCATGTCAGCTGCCCTGGAAACATCCGCAACGACGATGATGTCGGTGTTGGCGTCCCAATTGTCCCTGTCCTTCCGGTTGTAATGCAGGGACGGCGAGACCGATTTGGTCTGGGAAAGAAGCAATGGTCGGAGTGGCAGGATTCGAACCTGCGACCCCCTGATCCCAAATCAGGTGCGCTACCAGGCTGCGCTACACTCCGACGTCCCGCGGCGTATAGGGGGCGCACGCCCGGAAGGCAACACAAAAACCGAGGTCGGAACTGACGATGCCGCTCAGCGCTTCTGGCCGACGATCTTCCTGGCGATCGCTGTGCCCTGAATCCTTGCATTGGAAAAACAGCCGCGAATGCTCGGCCGCATGCCGGTGAACCAGAGCCCGGGCAGCTTCGGGTCGTTGGCGGCGCCGTTGAACAGCGGCACGCCTTTGGCGTCGAGCACGCCGAGCCGGCCCAGCATCGTCTCCAGCCCCGTGCGGTAGCCGGTGGCGGCAATGACGATGTCGGGCGCGATCATCTGTCCATTGTCCAGCACCACGCCGTCGCGACTGAATTCGCGCGGTTGCGGCACCACGATGATGCGTCCGGCCTTGATGGCATCGACCGCGCCGTCGTCGGCGGCGATCGCCGTATAGTCGGAGCCGAGCCGGCTGGCGCCGCCCGACGGGGCAGGAGGCAGGCCGTATTTCGTCAGATCCCCGAACACCAGGCGCTGCGTTGCAGCCATGGCCGCGTCCGCGAGCCATGTCGGCAGGCTTGCCATCACCGGCGAGATGCGATGCACCGCGATCTTGCCGATGCGCCTGGGCAGCAGCGAAGGTCCATTGCGCGCCGAAAGCCACATCTGGCCCGTCTCGACGCGGGAAAGATGGTTGAGCGCGTCGAAGCCGGAATTGCCGGCGCCGACCACCAGCACCTTCTTGCCGGCATAGTCGCTCGCCTTGCCGAAATCGGCCGAGTGGATGATCGATCCTGAAAAATCCGCAATGCCCTTCCAGGCCGGGATGAAGGGTTGCCGGTCGCGCCCGGTGGCAACCACCACATATCGCGCCGCCTTCAAGCCCGCGCTTGTCCGCAGCAGCCAGTGGTCCTCGCGAAATTCGATCTCGTCGACCTTGACGCCGAAGGCGATCGGCAGCCTGTGCGTCTCGGCGAAATCGTTGAGATGGCGGATGACGGCGCTGCGGTGCGGGAAGGCCGGCGTTCCTGCCGGAAAGGATACGCCCGGCAGCGAGGAGAGGTCGCGATGCGTGTTGAGGTGCAGGTTGTCGTGGCGGCGATGCCAGGGCTCGGCCAGCCGTTCCTCGCGTTCCAGGAGCTGCGTCGTCACGCCGGCCTTGGCCAGCGCATGCGCGGCGGCAAGCCCCGCGGCGCCCGCGCCGATGACAATCGCGCCTTCCAATATCGCTGGCTCGCCGACCCCCGACGGCAAGACTTTCGCTTCCGCGCCCATACGTGTCTTCATCGCCGTCATCATGCCTTCAACTGGCACGACCATGTATCTGACATATGCCGCCCACGGGCCAAAAGGAATAGGCCTATGTTGCAAAGGCCACCGGCATTGTGTCGCGGATTTTTGCAAGCGCCGGCTAATGAACCGGGTCGGCGTGGCGATGCACCAGCTTGAACGCGCCGTCCTCCAGCCGGAACACCTCGGTGACTCGCAAGGTCATCTCGGTTGCCTCGCCGTTTTTGCCCATGCGCGCCTTGGCATGCTGCAAGCCGCTCCAGAAGGCCAGATCGCCGCTTGCCGACGCCTGCAGCACCTCGAGGTCGGTGTTGCCGCCTTTGTGGAAGCTCGCGGCATCGCGCTCGTAACGGCCGGCAATCGCTTCGGCCCCTTCGAGATGGTCGCCGCGCGGCGAGAAGAACGTCGCCGGCCCGGCACGGGTGACGATCGCTTTCAGCGAGGAGGCGTCGCCATTGACATAGTCCTCGGCAATCTTCTCGCGCTGCTTCATGAAGGCATCGAAGGACGAGCCGCCAGGATGCACCGTCCTGATCCAGCTCTCCAGGCTGGCCACGAAATTCTCGAGGAAGGTGGCGGTGTCGGCGTTGGTCACCGCGCCTTTGTCGTCCAACAGCTCCGAGACATTGCCTATATAAGCCTCCGGCTGCTGCATCACCGGCATGTCGAGGAAGACGAAAGTTTGTCTCAGCGCCTGGTTGGCGCCGAATGCGCCGAGCTTGTTCGGCGTGACGCTGACCACACCGGCGGGCATGCCCTTGAACACGTTGTTGCCCGATGGGCGCGAGCCGACATCGAGCGCGTTTTTCAGGCAGCCCGGGATCGAGCGGTTGTATTCCGGCGTGACGAACAGCACCGCGTCGCATTCCCGCATCGCCGCACGGAAGGCCGACCACGCCGCCGGCGGGCCGTTGCCGTCCAGATCCTCGTTGTAAAGCGGCAGGTCGCCGATCTCGATGAAGCGGCAGCGCACCGAATCCGGCGCGCGGGCGGCGAGCGCCTTGGCGATCTTGCGGCTGAAGGATTGGGCGCGCAGGCTGCCGACAAGCACGGCGAGCTGCACGACGGGGTGTTCGGTTGCATTGGTCATGACGAACGTCCGCTTTTGATGGATGGTTCACGGGAAGGCTGGCTCCGGCCCGCCGCCCGACCTTTCGATAATGTCGCCGGCACGGCGAAGTTCCCCGCGCCGTGGGAACGCAGGGGCGCTTGCGGCCTTGCCGCCGCGCCCATTGCACAGTAATGACGGATTGGCGTGAAATCGGGGCTTCCGTAGGATCCCCGGAGGCGCTGAACGAGGTGCCCGGTCTTCGGGCGGCAAAGAGGTGGTCATGTCCGCGCGCATTTTCAGTCCAGCCAAAACCGCGATGCAGTCCGGCAAGGCCAAGACCGGACATTGGGTGCTGGAATTCGATCCCGCCCAGCGCAAGAAGATCGACCCGCTGATGGGCTACACCACCTCGGGTGACATGCTGAGCCAGGTGAAGCTCACCTTCGACACGAAGGAAGAGGCCATGGCTTATGCCGAGAAGGAAAAGATCGCCTATCGCGTTGAAGAGCCGAAGGAAGCAAAGCGCCGGCAGATTTCCTATTCGGACAATTTCCGCTATGACCGCAGGACGCCCTGGACGCACTGACTCTGGTCTTGCGTCGCTCGGCATGACAGACCAGCCGGCCCGGCCGGCCGACGGTCCCGTAGCTCAGCTGGATAGAGCACCGGCCTTCTAAGCCGATGGTCGCAGGTTCGAATCCTGCCGGGATCGCCAGTCTATTCAACGACTTACGGGACTTGGCTGACTCCGGATCCAACCTTCGCCAACGGCTTGGTCGCGAAAAGCCTCGTCAGAAATCGTTCACCGTCTGCCCGGCGGAGCCGCCCAGATACGTGTTCCACACATAATCTCGAAGCATTTCCCGATGCTCCACCGTCCGTTGGTGATAGCCAGGCCTTTCCGGATATGACACGCCGGCGAGATGGAAGAAGGCACCGTCGATGAATTCGTGATGCCCGACCGCGCCCGCCATCGTCATCGGGCTTTGCTCCAGCGTAGCCTCGGCGACATCTGCTTCGTCGAGCTTCGAATAGAGGATCGCCCAGTTTGCGCCGCCAGTGTCGAGGCCGAGACTCAAGCGGGGGTCGAAGTTCAGTTTGCGGCCGGCCACCGCCGGGAAACGGTAGAAGCAGTAGCCGGCCCACAGGTTCCAGTGCCGATCGCCCGGCTTGGCCTTGTAGACATGGTTTTCGTTGCCGTATGCCCTGCGGCCATACACCGTTTTACCAGCCAGCTTGGACGGAATGTCAAATGGCGCGACCGGGAAGCAGTCGTGATCGATGAAGCCGAAAAGCTCCGGCTTCAGATGGCGCACGATGTTGTGGAAGGCCCATGTGATGGCGGTTCCGTGCGATCGCGACAGGTGCTTTTCGACCCGCATAGGCAAGGCAAGGTAAGGCACGCCGCGCATTTTGCAGATGCGCGCGATCGCTTCTCTCGCCGCGATCTTGGTCGAGTTGTCGACGACGACCAGTGTCATCCCAGGCGAGTGCATCTCCCACGCTTTGGTCAAAGCGTCGATCACCCAGGGCGTGTTGAATGCGATCGTGATGCAGACGCGCGACACTCCGGCGTCCTGCAATTCTTCCGCCATACGGCGCCCGGACGCACGCCCCCGATATTCGAAGGCCTTATAGACAAACTGGTTTCTGAGTAATTTTATCCGGATGACCGTCCGGTTTCGGCTCAGTCCGTCAACTATCGGTTTGAATGCCAAGGCTCCCTCGCAATAGCCGCAGCCCCCCGATGTTCTCTTTGCCTGAGGCCGCTGGAAAATCAAGCGGCTGGAATTTCTCTGGTCTATCCCAAAGAGTGGGAGATGGTTCAGCGGCTTCGCTTCAGTCCCAATACAGATCGATGTTCGTGATATCTTCGCGGGAAATACGGTTGCGAAGCGCTCAAATCCTGCGGCAAGGCCGGAGGATCCCGTCGTTTGGCAACAGAACTGCGGTTTCCAAGAGCTTTGAGTTGTTGGTTCGGCCGATCAGCGGCTATGTCGGCGGAGAATGAGGATGAGCTTCTGATGTCGTCGATTTCCAGATGGTTCAAGGACGCGCGCTCCAAATTGCCAGACCACGTAAAGGTCGGCCGCCACACTTACGGCGTGACATGGCGAAAGGTGTTGTTTCCCACAAGGGACGCTCCGCTGGAGATCGGCGCCTTCTGCTCGGTTGCCGGTCAAGTGCTTTTCATTTGCTCTGGCCAGCATCCGACCGACAGCGCAACGTCATTCCCGATCTACAGCCGATTGCTGAAGCAGCCCGAGCCGATCGCGAATGGCGGCAAGCCGGCCGGCATTACCGTCGGCAATGATGTCTGGATCGGCAACGGTGCGATGATACTGCCGGGGGTGGAGATCGGTGATGGCGCGATTGTCGGCGCCGGAGCCGTCATCACCAAAAAAGTGCCGCCCTACGCGATCGTCGGCGGGTCTCCGGCCACCCTGATCAGGTATCGATTCCCGGAGAAGACCATATCGAAGCTTCTGGCGATCCAATGGTGGCGCTGGGACGATGACAAGATCAAGAGCGAGGCGGCCTCGCTCACCGGCCCGATCGAGGCTTTCGTCGAGAAGCATTTTGTGGCAGGCACCGCGGCGAGATAAGGGTTGCGGTGGCGAATGACCAAATCGTGTTTCTTCCTGGCCGCGGACGCCAAATACTTTCCATATGCCTGCCTGGCAGCGCGTCGGATAATCGATGTCTCGACTCCGGTCGACGGCTTTCTGCTCTACACCGGTGCGGGCGAACCGGACCTAGAAGTTGCCCGCCATCTGCTGAGAGGCAAGGTCGAACTGGTCGATGTCACGGACTTCATGACGAATTTCGGCTTTCGCTTCGGAACATACAGCATCGCCGCTTACGTTCGGCTTTTCGCCGATCGGTTTCCGGTTTTCGAGCTGTACGATCGCATCGCTTACACAGATTGCGATGTTCTCTTCAACAGGGACATCAGTGACTTGGCCGGACAACCGCTGCGCGCCCCGCTGCTCGCCGCGCATGACGACTACATGTATTTCAGGCCTTCATACCGGCAAAAGCTCAAACTGGCGCCCGGCGCGCCTTATTTCAATTCCGGTGTGGTCGTCTTCGATATGAACGCTGTCCGGGAAAAGGCCCTGCTGGAGCGGACGCGAAAGACCGCCATCGATGGCAAGATGAATGACCAAAATGCTCTGAACGTCGCCTTCGAGGGCAACTGGCAGACGATGCATCCAAACTGGAATCTGCAATCGCTCGGAACGAGAGAATTTCGCTTCTCGCAGGCCTGGGCCAGGCATTTCGCGGGCGGCAAGCCGTGGGGCAATCAGGTCGGGGTCGAACTCGAAGCGCTGGGCATCTGGCGCGACCTGGCGAAGGACACGCCCTGGCAAAAGCCGTTCGGGCAGCGCATACCATTCGAGCGCGGCGTGATGAAGCGCTTCTTCCGGCGCTTCGATGCTGTTGCCGGCCTTTTCGGCAAGGACGTGCAACGCCGCCGGGCCAAGTATGACGGCACGAAGATGCATCGGATCTACGCCCGGCAGGCGGATGAAGGAGAGATGGCGGTCCAGTTTCCGGAAGTGCTTGGCGGATTCGCCTGAGGAAGGGCCTGAACCCGTCAGGCGACCCCGAAGCCCAGCGGCCGGCGTTTCATGTGCCCAACGGGATGCGTGCTTGAACGTGTTCCGGAGTATGCGTTGGCCGTCGCCTCGCCCTCATGGAAACAAAAGCCCGCCGCGGCAATGGGAAACCGCGACGGGCTTGGCGGCGTCCCCGGTGGGACGCCATGGGAAATCGAGGCTAAGCCAGCAGGCCGGCGACCTTGGCCGCCTTGCGCAGTGTCTTGCGGGCCTCCACCGGGCTGCGCAGACCGTCAAGCGCATCGCGGCAGACACGGCTTGCCGAGCGCCAGGCGCCGTCGCGCGCCTGTCCCGGCCAGCGTTGGTCGAGGCATTCCATCGCTTCGAAACAGCTTGATACCTTGCGCTGGCCGTTTGGCTGGAAATCGATCACGACTGGTTCGGAAAACCAGACATCGTTCATCACTTCCTCCGTTCTTATGATCGTCTTAGAGCAAGCAATCGGTGCCGGATGGGCACCCGATGCGGGTCCGCGCGGGGGCGGTGCGGACCCTCGCATTAACCAACTATCGCGCGTTAGGTTCCGAAGAATTTCAAGGCCGGGACGACCGCGCCCGGACGGGCTCATGGGTCTCCGGATCCATGTCTGGATGGCTGAAAAATCGCGTGACCAAAGTCACTGCCGCGCCCTCGCGGACGGCGCTAGAGCGGTTCCTGCTTTGACGGAATCGAGGGGGATTCCGTATCCACGGTTTTTGTGATTCAAAATGCTGGCTGGA